>JAESSV010000208.1 GCA_016763895.1 Magnetovibrio sp.
AATCATTGACGGAGTTGACCACGAAGCATCCGCCGGGGCAGTTTTTGTCGATGGACGAGGCCGCAACGGTTGTTAAAAAACGCAAAATCACGACGCGAAGCGGATCGTCCGAATGCACAAGGTCATCCAAAAGGCCGGCTCCATGTTCCCTAAAATAACGGGTGAGAGCCTTGGCGTAGAGCGCTTGTTTGTCGCCAAACGTGGCGTATAACCCAGGCTTTGCCATACCCGTGGCGGCGGCCAAATCATTCATAGAGGTGCCTTCAAAACCCTTTTTCCAAAACATTTCTATGGCAATGTCGAGTGCTGTTTCCGGGTCAATTTTACGGGGCCTTCCGCGTCCCATTTTGGTTTCACCTTTCAAGATTTTAATTCATTTATACCGATCGGTATTTTAAACGCTTGACAGGTGAAAGCAAGAATGTATTTTAATACCGACTGGTACTAAAATGTTAATCGATAACCATTACCCCACTTTAGGAGAATAAAATGAGCCGAATTGAAGGGAAAATAGCCCTCGTCACAGGAGCAAATCGCGGTATTGGCAGAGCCTTTGTTGAAGAGCTTCTTGCCGCTGGCATTGATAAAGTTTATGCGACCGCCCGCAATCCAGAAACGCTCAAAGATCTGGTTGCGCTTGGTCAAGGACGTGTCGTTCCGTTTGCCTTAGACGTCACCAACCCCAAAAATATTAAGGATGCAGCTGAGCTCGACACAAATATTTCGGTGTTGATCAACAACGCAGGCATTGCATCATTCGAAGGTTTGATTGATGCCAAAAACATTGATCGTGCACGTGAAGAAATGGAAACCAATTATTTCGGCGTCTTGAATATGACCCGGTCTTTTGCTCCGGTTCTTGGGGCCAACGGCGGTGGCACCATCGTAAATATAGCGTCGATCGCCGCTCATGTGAATTTTCCTATTCTCGGGTCTTACAGCGCATCAAAAGCGGCTGTTCATTCTTTGGTTCAGGGGGTTCGGGCGGAACTCGCATCACAGGGAACCTTAGTTGTTGGCGTCTACCCCGGCCCCGTGGATACGTCCATGTCAGAAAAATTGCCCATGGATAAAGCCTCACCCAAAGATGTTGTCCGGGCCATTTTAAAAGGCGTCGAAGCGGGCGAGGAAGAAATCTATCCGGATCCGGCGTCTTTGGAATTGCATCTTGGTTTGCTCAGCGACCCTAACGCCGTACAGAAACAAGTGGCAGAAATGTTGCCCGAATAATCCGCCACTTGGGCAGCCGACAAGCTTAAACAAAACATCCGCCTTGCGACAAAATATGGCGCAGGGCGGATTGAGCCGCTGACAGGCTGTGACAGGCTGTGACAGGCTGTGATGAAGGCCTCGACCCAGCGCTATATATTGCGATGCTGGCGGGCAATCGAAAAGCCTTGCAATCACGTCAAACCAAATAAGAGATCCGCCCAATACGTTCCTCAAACCATCGCCGCCCAAAAAGACATCGATTAAGACAAGAATCGATTTTGGTTGGGAAGACTTCGGGGGGGGGCTGCGCCCTGCCCTTTGCAAAACCGCGCACAAAAATCGGCGAAAATTTCAGGTAAAATTTCAGGGCTAAATGATGGGCTAAATTTCCAGACAGAACGTGCGTAACACTATTTTTTTGCAAGGCTGGGTTTAGCTTTCTGACATGAAGCTCTTATCCCAAGCCGATCTGTCATGTGATTGGATTTAAATAAATTTAACCCCTAGACATGTTCCATCGCGGATTATATCGGATGAATGTGTCATTTTTATTTCAGCAATCCGGTATTTTTTCATTCATCTCTTGAATATTTGAAAAATCTATGTGTTATTGTACGCCATGGATTTTGCAGTTGTAACTTAAGTTGCTTACGATCTGTGAGAAAACTTAAGGTCTGCTGAAACATCGTACAAAATCATATGGTGTGCAAAATTCAAGAATTCTTACGGACAAAATAGACAATAAACTTGGAGGTTTTAGACTATGAGTAAATATTCAAAATTGGCTTTTGCTGCAGCAATCGCTATTTCTTTTGCAAGTTTCGGTTCTGCTGCTCAAGCTGGTTCAGGAACGCTTGTAAACGTTTCTCTGATCGATACAGACGCAGGCATGGAAGTCCGCACAGACAGAAACCGTGCTGTTGAAGGCCCTGTTTCTTTTGCTGGCATTAATGATTCTGCAAATGATACTCAGCATGAAATGCTTATCCTAAAAGTTAAAGGCGACGACGTTTCCTACTTGCCTTATGACGAAAACACAATGCGTATCCCAGAAGACAAAATTGCTTCTCTTGGCGAAATTCCTGAAATTGATGCGGGTCAAGGTGGAGCGATCACTTTGGACCTTAAAGCAGGAACATACTTGTTGTTCTGCAACAAACCCGGCCACTACGAAGCTGGCATGAAAACACTTTTCTACGTTCAGTAGAACTGAGTTTAGCTCTTAATCAGAGTTAACCATACTCAATAAGAGCGTAAGAGACCGCAATGCTTTGGCATTGCGGTCTTTTTTATGGTCTTCGTCCATCGATATACAAACGGTTCAAATGTTGCGAACGCGCGCAAAGGTCAAGGCCCCAGATCCCTCTATATTTCAAGTCGTAACCTGACCTTCAAAAAGCTCACGATTGCTTTTGATGGTTGCCGCAATAAAATCCGAACAAGTTCTAATCCTTGCCGTTGTTCGTAAATCACGATGTGTCAGCAACCACAAATCGAAATTAGGGTTAAACTCAGGCGGCGACAGGCGTTCCAAAGACGGATCAGAATCCGCCATAAAACATGGCAACATGCCCAATCCCATCCCCGCTTTACAAGCTTCGTATTGCACCAGAATACTAACGAGTGAGCCTTTCACAGGAAGGTGTGGGAATGGGCTGTCCTTAACCCATTTCAATGCAGAAACCTGTGAGCCAAAACCAATCCATTGTGCCGCCTTGGGATTATCCAGGTCGTGGTGTTTTAAATATGTTTTTGAGGCATAGGCCGCTGTGGCAATGGTTAACAGGCGGCGCCCGAAAAGGTGATCGGGTGGATTTTGTCCAAACCTCAAGGCCAAATCAGCATCTCGGTTATCCAGACTGATTTCATTGTAAGTCACCTCGACCTCGATATCGATCTCAGGATATTTTTGTGCAAATTTTACGAGGTGGGGAGTCAGAAAATTTGACGCAATGAAATCGACCATCGTGATCTTAATCTTGCCAACCAAATGACGGTCTTGGCCAAGAATACGATGTTCAAGGTCACGCAGTTCAATTTCAACGCTGGTCGCAACTTGCAACATGTCTTCACCAGCAGGTGTCACGGCATACCCCGTCGGCAATCGGTCCAACAAACGTACGGCAAGTTTTTTTTCCATAGCATCGATACGCCGAGCAACCGTCGAATGGCTGATGCCCAAACGTTCCGCCGCACTTCGAACCGTTCCGGATCGGACCAATGCGAGAAAAAGCTTTAGGTCATCCCAATTCATTTTTTGTCTCATTTATGCACCGCCAAAGTTCAAAATTGACAATTGATGTAACAATAATGTGACGCATATACTGCTCCTGTCAAGCGCATAAGGCGCACTCAGAAACACAGGAGTTAAGAATGAACTTTCTAAAATCAATGTACATCAGCAACTACATGATGCTGGCCATGGGGATAATGAGCCATGGGGGATGGATGATTTACCACGGCGCAAACCCGGTCGCATGGGGCGGCGTCCTTTTAACAGTTGCCCCGATCATGATGGTTATCGGTCGGTTAATGATGTTTAAAAATGTGGCTCGAACCAGTCATCATTTCCCGCTCCTCAGCTTACAAGGCGTGATTGGCGTTGGCCTCGCCAGTTGGGCTTGGATGCAAAACCCGACGGACACCTTACCCTTAACCCTGGCCATGACCGGCTTGGTTGGCTTCTTGTTTTATGCCTATTGGTATTCCAGTTTTGGCCGAAAAATGAATACAAAGCTTAAAATTGGAACCATATTGCCGCCGTTCAAGCTGTTGGATGTCAATGATGGTGTTGTCCAATCTAGCCAGTTGATTGACCGCCCCATCATCATGATTTTCTTTCGCGGCAACTGGTGCCCCTTGTGCATGGCTCAAATCAAAGAGATCACGAAAAAGTATTCTGAAATAAACAAAATG
>JAESSV010000209.1 GCA_016763895.1 Magnetovibrio sp.
TCGCGCAGCGGTTCCACCAACTGCATATTCATGCGTTCGGGCAAACCGCCGACGTTGTGGTGGGATTTGATGGTTACGCTTGGCCCGCCGGTGAACGACACACTTTCGATCACGTCGGGATACAGCGTACCCTGGGCCAGAAAATCCGCGCCGCCGATGTTCTTGGCTTCTTGCTCGAACACATCGATGAAAGTTGCACCGATGATTTTGCGTTTCTTTTCCGGGTCCGAGACGCCTTCTAGTTTGCCGATGAACAGCTCAGAGGCATCGCTGTGGACCAATTTGATGTCGTAATTGTCCCGAAACATGGTGAGCACTTCGTCGACTTCGCCCTTGCGCATCATGCCGGTGTCAACAAATACGCAAGTTAGCTGATCGCCGATGGCTTCGTGCAATAAGACCGCAACGACCGAGCTGTCGACCCCGCCGGACAACCCGCAAATCACCTGGCCGTCGCCGACCTGGGCGCGGACCTTGGCGATTTCTTCTTCGCGAAACTTGCCCATGGTCCAGTCGCCGTTGCAGCCGCAGACCCGGTGGGTGAAGTTTTCGATCAGCTTTGCCCCGTGTGGGGTGTGCACGACTTCGGGGTGAAATTGCACGCCGTAAAAATGTTTTTTGTCATTGGCGATGGCGGCGAACGGAGCCCCTTCGGTGATAGCGACGGGGCGAAATCCTTCGGGAATGGCGCTGATGCGATCGCCGTGGCTCATCCACACTTGTTCCTTAGACTTCACATCCCAAACGCCGTGGAACAATTCGCAATCGTCAATCACGTCGACAAAAGCGCGTCCGAATTCACGGTGATCAGACGTTTCAACCTTGCCGCCCAATTGTTCGCACATGGTTTGTTCGCCGTAGCAAATGCCCAAAATTGGCAAGCCCAATTCAAACACGCCTTGGGGCGCGCGCGGCGTGTCGATGCCTGTGACGGATGCCGGGCCACCCGATAAAATCACACCCTTGGGGTTAAAGGCTTTGATGGTGTCGATCGTCACCGTATTGAATGGATGGATTTCAGAATACACGCCGCTTTCGCGCACGCGCCGTGCAATCAATTGGGTGACTTGGGAACCAAAGTCAATAATCAGGATGCGTTCATGCATGGGTTCAGCTTTCCCCGAATACGCGGTTGAAAATAACGTCCACGCGTTTGGTGTGGTAAGCGATGGAATCTTCATCCAACAGGTTTTGAAGATCATCGACGCTCAACGATTTTTTCAAATCGTCGTCATGGGACAAGAAATAAAACAAGCGATTGTCGAGCTCATTGGCGCCCGCTTCGATGTCATTGAGCTCAGGTGTTGTATCTGGATTATCGGGATCAATGCCAAAACTTTTCCACACCAACATGGCATTGCGTTGCACGATTTTATAGGCGTCTTCGCGCGATACGTCATTTTGGGTTAAAAATAACAACACCCGTTGCGCATCATGAATGCCGCCAAAATTGTTCAACTGTTCCATCATATTGTCGGGATACACCACCAATTTTGCAACGGTTCCGGTTAAGCGTTTAAGGGCGAAGTTCAAGGTGATGGTGGAATCTGGACCAATCATGCGTTCCACGGAAGAATGCGAAATATCGCGTTCATGCCAAAGGGCAACATTTTCCAAAGCCGGCGTCACGGCCATGCGAACGATGCGCGCCATGCCGGTTAAGTTTTCGGACAAAATAGGGTTGCGTTTGTGCGGCATGGCCGAACTGCCCTTTTGCCCCGGCGCAAAGTATTCTTGAGCTTCGCGAACTTCGGTGCGTTGCAGGTGGCGAATTTCGGTGGCAATGTTTTCCATGCTGGAAGCGATCACGGCCAAGGTCGCAAAGTACGCGGCATGGCGATCGCGGGGAATAACTTGAGTAGACACAGGTTCCGGCGTCAGGCCCAATTTTTCCGCCACATGTTCTTCAACACGGGGATCAATGTTGGCAAAGGTGCCCACCGCACCGGAAATGGCACAGGTGGCAATGTCTTCGCGGGCGGCCAACAACCGTTTTTTTCCGCGCGCGAATTCCGCATGGAACCGGGCAAATTTCAGCCCCATGGTGGTGGGTTCGGCGTGGATGCCGTGGCTGCGACCGATGCACGCCATGTGCTTGGTTTCCATGGCGCGGATTTTAAGGGCGGCCAACAATTCGTCCAGGTTTTCCAACAACACGTCGGCGGCCTCGGTCATTTGCACGGCAAGGCACGTGTCCAACACATCGGAACTGGTCATGCCTTGGTGAACAAAGCGGGATTCTTCGCCAACGTGTTCGGCAAGTTCGGTCAAGAACGCAATCATATCATGCTTGGTTTCCAACTCGATCTCGTCGATGCGGGCAATGCGTTCGTCGGTGTATGGCTTTTGACCCTTTTCCCACACGGCCTTGGCGGCGGCCTTGGGGATCACGCCCAATTCAGCCAAAGCATCACAGGCGTGAGCTTCGATTTCAAACCAAATGCGAAACTTGTTGGCGGGTTCCCAAATGGAAGTCATTTCGGGTCGCGAATAGCGCGGGATCATAGGGTCATTCTCCAGGAAAAAGGTGTGCCGGATCATAGCGAAAATGGGCTGAAAGAAAAGGCCTATTAAACGCGCACGGATCTTCTGACCAAGAACCAGCCCAGTCCCAAAACCTGAGCCCCGAAAAGGATCAAGAAAGCCGTATGATAACCCGCGACATCATATATTCCAGCGCCCCGCGTGGGCCATAAATCCAGCACCGCTCCGACCAGCCATTGACTGGTGAAGGCCATGACAAAGACCAACAAATTCAAAGCCGTATTCACCCGTCCCGCCATATTATGGGGAAAGGCCTGGGACAAGGCCGCATACGATAAAACACCACCCGCGCCACAAAAGCTGAACATCATCCATGTGCCAAGGGCCAACGTGGGGTATTGATCGGCAAGTCCCAAGCTTAAAACCAACAGGCTGACGGAACAAAGTCCCATCGCCACAGCGGATATGGTCATGGGGCCAATGTCGAATATTTTGTGGACGCGTTCGCTGAGGATTCCCCAACCCAAAAATCCGGCGATCATGCTGGCGGATATCCAAAACAGGTTGAGCGCGGCTTGATGACGACCAAGAGCCAAGACATCCATCATCCAAGGCCCCACCCAAAGCGTCTGTAAGGCCAAAAAGGCCGATTGTGACAGGACGGTTAAAGGGGCGATGCGCCAAAATATAGGGCTTTGAAAGACGTGGATGACCCCCGAAAAATCTTGTTTAAAACGTGCATTTTGGTTTCCTGCATCGCGTTCGGGGACGGTGCTAAAAATAAGGGCGGCGGCGGCGATTGTAACGCCGGACAATATCCAAAAAATACCCCGCCAATCCGTATAGCTTAACGCCATTTCAACCGGGGCCGTGGCGGTCATGGCGCCCAATCCTCCGGCGGCCAATTGAAATCCGTTGACCAAGGGAAGCTTGTCTAAGGGAAACCACATCACATAGGCCTTGAATGAGGCCATCAAACACGCAGACACGCCAAATCCGATCAAGGCTCTGGCGATAATAAGGCTTTGCACGCTGTCCGCCCATGCGAACAGAGCCGCACCAATGGCGGCAAAAATCAACAAAACCGCCTCGACCCGCCGGGGTCCATAACGGTCGAGCAAAATGCCCAAAGGCAATTGAAATGCGGCAAAGGTTAGAAAATACGCGGCGGTGAGAAGCCCCAAAGTTCCGGCACCAAGCCCAAGGTCGGCGGTCAAATCGGGGGCAATAACCGCGTTCACCACCCGGAACAGGTAAGACAAAAAATAACCAAAGGCGAACGGCAAGAAAACCTTGAGGCCGATTTTAAGGGTCATATTTGGGGGCGTGGAACGGGCAGTGTCGGTCATAGGCTAAAGGTAGCTTGAATGCGAAGAACGTCAAGTCTCAGGCCTCAAGTCTCAAGTCTCAAGTCTCAAGTCTCAAGTCTCAGGCCTCAAGTCTCAAGTCTCAAGTCTCAAGTCTCAGGCCTCAGGCCTCAGGCTAGGACAAAAGGCCCAGGCTTTTAAACGATGTATTGCCGCTTTTGCTGACGACGATATGGTCGTGGATTTCGATGCCCAACTTTTCACCGGCGGCCTGAATTTCTTTGGTCATTTCGATGTCGGCGCGGCTGGGGCTGGGGTCTCCGGATGGGTGATTGTGGACCAAAATCAGCGCGCTGGCGCCCAGGTCCAAGGCCCGCTTGATGACTTCTCGGGGATAAACAGGGGTGTGATCGACGGTGCCTTGTTGTTGTAATTCATCACCAATCAGCATGTTTTTGCGGTTTAAAAACATAATGCGAAATTGTTCAATGGTGTTGTGGCCCATGGCGGCCCGGCAATAGTCCATAAGGCTTTGCCAATTGCTTAAAATGGGTTGTTTTGTCGCGTCGATTTGTAACAATCGAATAGAGGCTTCGCGCACCGCAAGCAAGCTCACCGCCGCCGTTTGTCCGATGCCGTTGATTTCACAAAGGGCCTTTTCTTTTGCATGTAAAACGGCGGCAAAAGATCCAAATTTTGCCAGTAAAGCTTTGGCGATGGGTTTGACGTCTCGCCGGGGCATGGCCGCGAACAACAACAATTCAATCAGTTCATAATCGGCAAGATCGCTCGATGCTTTTAAAAACCGTTCCCGCAATCGTTTTCTGTGACCAGAGTAGTGCGGCTTATCAGGGTGACGCTTGTCAGACTGTGTGTTTGCGTCAGAAGTCTTTGCCATCTGGCCCTCATACCCTTAAACGTAAGGCGGTTTGTCCAAGCCCTTGGGCGATGCGGTGAAGACTTCGTATCCATCGGCGGTGACGGCGAGTGAATGTTCGAACTGAGCCGACAAAGACCTGTCCTTGGTCACAGCCGTCCATCCGTCGCTGAGCAGCTTGACATCATAACGGCCCAAGTTGAGCATGGGTTCTATGGTGAAAAACATGCCTTCGCGCAGAACTTCACCTTTGCCCGCCGCCCCAAAATGCATGATGTTGGGCGCATCGTGGAACACCCGGCCCAAACCATGTCCGCAAAAATCGCGCACCACGGAACAGCGTTGAGATTCGGCGTATTCTTGAATGGCATGTCCAATATCGCCCAAGGTCGCCCCCGGCTTAACGACCCGAATGCCGCGCCACATGGCTTCGAATGTGACGTCGATCAAACGTTTGGCTTTGACCGGTGTTTTGTCGCCCACGCAGTACATGCGCGATGTATCGCCGTACCAACCGTCCAGAATGGGCGTAACATCAA
>JAESSV010000210.1 GCA_016763895.1 Magnetovibrio sp.
GGACCTTGGTTGCCTTGCCTAAGATGCAGGGATAAGAGCCAAGCCGCATGGTGCCACCCAAATCTCCATCGTTAGCGCGCTTTTCAAGACTGCCCTTGCTGGCCCATTCTGTCATCAAGCCGACGTCAGGTTCTTTGGGCTTTCCAAGTTCGGTTGAACCGGCACCTTCGATATTTGCCACATTACGAGCCGCTTCAATAACGGCAACCTGCATGCCCAAACAAATTCCGAAATACGGGATGGAATGTTCGCGGGCAAATTGAACGGCTTTGATTTTGCCTTCGGTTCCGCGCTCGCCAAAGCCGCCGGGGACCAAAATGCCGTGGACGCCTTCAAGGTGATGTACGACGCTTTGTTCGTCTTCTTCGAATATCTCTGCGTGAATCCATTGCAGGTTCACTTTAACCGAATTGGCGATGCCGCCATGGGTGAGCGCTTCGGCCAAGGACTTGTATGCGTCCAGCAGCTCGACGTATTTTCCGACCACGGCAATGGTGACTTCGCCTTCGGGATTGGTGACCCGGTCTACGATGGCCTGCCAACGGCTAAAGTCGGGGGCAGGGGCGTCTTCGATGCCAAAGTGTTTGCACACTTGGTCATCCAGGCCTTGTTCGTGATAGCTGATGGGGACTTGATAGATAGATTTGACGTCCAGCGCTGGAATGACCGCTTCGAACGGCACGTTACAGAACTGTGCAATTTTGCGGCGTTCGCCTTCGGGGATTTCGCGTTCGGCGCGACACAACAACATGTCGGCCTGAATGCCCACCGCCAGCAATTCTTTGACCGAATGCTGGGTGGGTTTGGTTTTCAGTTCGCCCGCTGTGGGAATCCACGGCAGCAACGTCAAATGCATATACATGACGTTGCTCCTGCCCACTTCGTTGCCCAACTGACGAATGGCTTCTAAAAACGGTGTGCTTTCGATATCGCCCACCGTGCCGCCGATTTCCACCAACATAAAGTCTTCTTCGCCGTCGTGTTTCAGGACAAATTCTTTGATGGCATCGGTGATGTGGGGGATCACTTGGATGGTGGCGCCCAAATAATCGCCGCGACGTTCTTTGGCAATGACATCGGAATAAATGCGCCCGGTGGTGATGTTATCGCTTTGCTTGGCACTGACGCAGGTGAAGCGTTCATAGTGGCCCAAATCCAAATCGGTTTCGGCGCCATCGTCGGTGACAAAAACCTCACCGTGCTGATAGGGGCTCATGGTGCCGGGGTCGACGTTGATGTAGGGGTCAAGCTTGCGCAGACGCACGGTAAATCCGCGCGCTTGAAGCGCTGCGCCCAGGGCTGCGGAAGCCAAACCTTTACCGAGTGATGAAACCACGCCGCCGGTGATGAAAATGTACCTCGTCATGGAACCCCAATATATTCAAATTTAAGCTGGTGTAAAATAGAAAGAGGCGGCCTTTGCAAGCCGCCCCTGAACTAGAAAGTTCGTTTCGGGCTATATAGCCTGAAACCATTGGGAAAATCTTGCTATTGAGCAATCGGAGCCGTTGGGCCTTTGGGCTTGGCCGGGGCTTCAACTGGCGCGTTTTCTGCGGGACTTTCGATGCCGGCAGGGACCGAATCGAGAATCGAGCCTTTTTCAATGCCCTGATTGCTGATCACAGCAATGGTCAAAGACAGGCCCATGAAACATGTGGCAAGAACCGCCGTGGTGCGGGTGAGCAGGTTTGCGGTTTCGCGTCCTGTCATAAATCCACCCATGCCACCGCCACCGCCGCCGCCGCCGATGCCAAGAGCACCGCCTTCGCTTTTTTGAATCAGCACTATGCCAATCAGAGCGATGGTCACGATAAGGTGGATAACAAGTAAAACGGTTAGCATTTTATTTTCCAATGATAAGCGGACCCGAAACAGCTCTGTTTCGGGTCCGATGTAAAGCTTCGTCGGCTTTTTAGTCTTTAACGCAGCAAAAATCCAGCGTTAATTAAGCATTTTGAGCAACTGTCCAGAAGTCGTCGACCTTCAAGCTTGCGCCGCCGATCAAACCGCCGTCCACATCAGCCAAAGCCAACAGGTCTTTTGAGTTGCCGGGGTTCATGGAACCACCATACAAAATGCGGGTTTTTGCGGCTTCAGCATCGCCAACTTTCTTCGCCAATTCACCGCGAATAAAGGCATGAACCTCTTGAACTTCGTCATTTGTTGGGGTGCGTCCGGTGCCAATGGCCCAAACGGGTTCGTAAGCAATGACGGTGTTGGCCGACGTGGACCCATCGGGAACAGAGCCCGCGATTTGAGAACCATTGACGTCCAAGGTTTTGCCCGCGTCACGTTCGGCTTCGGTTTCCCCGATGCAAATCACCGCCACCAAACCAGCGCCATGAGCCGCTTGGGCTTTATCTTTGACGACGGCGTCTGTTTCACCGTGGTCGGTGCGGCGTTCAGAGTGCCCAACAATGGCATAACCACAACCGGCGTCTTTCAACATGGCAACGGATGTGTCGCCCGTATGCGCGCCCGAAGCGTTGGCATGGTTGTCTTGACCGCCCAATTGAATACCAGAACCAGCAATAGCCGTGGCGACAACAGGGATTTGAATGGCAGGCGGGCACACCAACATTTCAAAGTTTACGTCCCCCGCAGCTTTCATTTTTTCAGCCAATCCTGTGGCCAAAGCCTTAGCATCCGCAGAAAGTCCGTTCATTTTCCAATTGCCAGCAATCAAAGTGCGACGTGCGCTCATAGTGAGTCTCCCCTGAAATTCAGTGTTTTTGATTTAATATAAGAATGTGCAAGGGTTTTAGCACAGTGACGGGGAGAGTCGATATACCTTTTCCGCAGAAATGCTCCATATTTTAATACATTGTGACATGTTTTTTCGTTTGGGCTTTGAGCTCTGAACCGGAAATGAAATAATATTAACGGTATAGGCCGTATTTGTTTCCCTGTTTTAAGGAGCCCAAGAACATGACTGAAGATAAAAAAAGCACCTATGTCGCCAATACTATTGAAGCCTATACACCCGTGCAAATTGCCCATCGTACCAAGGTTGTTGGTGTTGTTAAGGCCGGCTGTGCCTTTGTTTGCGTTGAGCATTCTGGCTGGGGCTTTTATTGCCTTTGGCGCGATGTTTTATACCGTTGTCGTGACAAATTCAGGACTGGGATTTGGCCCGACACGTCTTTTGGGCGGGCTCGCGTTTTCCTTAGGCCTTGTGTTGGTGGTGGTCGGGGGCGCCGAGCTTTTCACAGGAAATAGCTTGCTGGTGATGGGCTGGGCTCATGGAAAAATTAAGTTTTCCAGCATGATGCGCAACTGGTTATTTGCTTATGTTGGTAACTCCGTGGGCGCACTATCCATAGCCGTTTTGGCTTATTTTTCAGGATATCTAAACTTAGGCGGAGAAGGCGTCGCGGCGACGGTGGTGAAAATCGCGACAGCAAAGACGCAATTGTCCTTTTTTACCACCTTTGTCAGCGGCGTTTTATGCAATATATTGGTTTGTTTGGCTGTATGGCTGTGTTTTGCGGCCCACACCGTAACGGCTAAAATCCTTGCCATCGTGTTCCCAATAACGGCGTTCGTAACATTAGGTTTCGAGCACTCCATCGCCAACATGTTCTTTATCCCCATGGGCATGTTCATCGCCCAAGACCCAAGCCTCACACCCTACAAGGCTTTATCCAAAACTTCATCCCCGTAACCCTCGGCAACATCGTCGGCGGCGGTGTGTTTGTTGCCATGAGTTATTATTTTATTTATTTGTATAAGCAGGAGTAAGGAGGGAGGAGAAAACCAGCACACCATCACAGTCAGGGGGAGTAGCCGAAGGCTAGGACAAGGGGCGCTCCAGCCCCCGGCCAAAGGCCGTAAGCCAAGTGAACTAAGTTCACGCCCGGCGCTTGAGGGGCAGAAGCAAAGCTTCAAAAAGAGTGTGTCAGACATCCGAGGTAGAACAGTCAGGGTTTCGGAAACTATCGGCGTGATTAAGGTTTTTTGCTAATTAGTATACTGTCACTGTAATTGTCACTGTAATTGAAAATTTTTATAGATTTTTTAAATAGAAGATGTCCATAATAACAAAGACCCGGTGATTGGAGTCACCGAGCCTTTGCTAGACTAAATGACTTGCGGTCATAAAGCCCTTGGATATTAGAGGTTGGAACTCCGGATGAAAGAGAACTTTGGATAACTACAGAGTTTTGGAGACCCTGTGTTCAACAACTAAGCCTAAAGTAAAGCATAGTTGATTAAAAAAACCCACAAATTTTTACTGGTTTCAATAGTCTGAAAAGCCCTTTAATTGTATATGCTTGGGCATTCTTTAGGTCAGTAGTTTACCGTTAATGATAATAAAAAATAATTATTTTCTTATAAGCGATGCGAATCAAATACAAGACCACCTGAAAATAAAACCTTCAATTACGGCGACAGTTTACTTAATTTTACACAGCTATGAAGACATGGGTACGCGGGTCAAACCCGCGCATGGCAGTTTTTGGGCGGGGGCGCTTCCCTTTATTTTGAAACTGACCTTGTCAGTTTCTGCCCCTCAGACGCCGGGCGTGAGCGTAGCTCACTTGGCTTACGGCGCTTTGCGCCGGGGGCTGGAACGCCCCTAGTCCTGGTCTTCGACCACTCCCTCCAGATTTTGGGCAGGGGAGAGTTCTTCCTCTCTTCTCCGTGTCCCCTGTGTCCTCAGTGGTTCAAAGCCTTTAACCTTCTTCCCCCTTGCCC
>JAESSV010000211.1 GCA_016763895.1 Magnetovibrio sp.
CGAGTGGCAAGCCATCATATCGGGCAACGTAAATTCATACCTTTACGGCATCTTGGATTTAGGCTTTGACGGTGTTGTTTTAAAAGGTTTAGACGCTTGGCGATTTTATGACAGCCGCGGTGAAATCGAATGAACTCCAAACCTTGAATAACGTCGGATTTTGTCGGGGTTTAAAGAGGTTCAGGCGTCACACGTTCAATCACAAATCCTTCTTGAGCCGGGAAACGTTGCAACAATTTGCTGCGGGCTTCGCTTTCGGTCATCGCCGCAACATCTTGGGTATGAGCGGTCCCCCAATGATCTTCATAAGTCGGATGCGTCTGGTTATCTTTGACCAAGGCCCGAACCGTTTTGTTGTAAAAGGTGACCAAGTAAAACTTCGTAAAGCTTGGATTTAACATCACTTTGACCTTCTGTAATTTCCAGCATTTTTACGATATTAAGTGTGCACCAAAATCCTTAACAAATATTTGTGATCAGGCTTGGGCCTATTTGGTTTTGATGTTTGGTTTTGATGTTTGGTTTTGATGTTTGGTTTCAAAAAAACCACGCATTGAAAAATCCTTAGCTTTTAAAATCGCTCAAGTTTTTCTGCGGGATCGCATAATAAAATCCTTGAGCATAATCGACGTCAAGCTCTTGAAGCATTTCATGGGTGATTTCGTCTTCAACAAATTCGGCCACGGTTTTGATGCCAAATTCCTTGGCCATGGCACTGATGTGTTTCACGACAATATGGTCGTTTTTAGCCGTTGCCATATGACGAACAAAGCTGCCTTCTATTTTGACATAGTCAAATTCTAGGTATTTCAAATAAATAAAGGATGAAAATCCGCTGCCAAAGTCATCCAGGGCAAAAGATAAACCAACCGAGCGCAGTTCATTGATCACATCCATAATTTCTTTGAAATGCGGTAAAGCTTCTCGTTCCGTAATTTCCAAGACCACCCTATCGAGACTGATGCCATAGATTTCAATTTGCCCCGGCAAGGTCCGCATATGTTCAATATTGCCCATGCTTTTGGCGGATAGATTAAAGAACAAGCGGATATCCTCGTCCCCGTGAGCACTCAACGCTTTGAGTCCTTTGACAAACACCCGATCATCAATTTCTTGAGCCATTCCAAGCTCTTCGGCCACTTTGATAAATTCATCTGCCGTGACAAAAGTATCGCCGTCTCTAATACGGGCAAGAACCTCAAAGGCATAAGGCTTTTCACCTTGAACATGGATAATAGGTTGGAAAAACGGCACGACCCGGTCTTCGTCCAAAGCTTTGCGCAGAAATTGTCCTTTCTTAAAGCAAGACAGTTCTTGTTGTTCATTGTCATCCGAAGCCGACAAGGAAGCCACCCGGTTTTTACCGGTGCCCTTGGCCTTGTACATAGCCATATCCATGGCAACAGCAATGGCCTCATAGGTGTCACCGTCTTCTGGATACGTCACCAGGCCAAAACTAGCTCGGAAATTGGTTTTACCGATGGGCAATTCCAAAGACGAACTTTCCAGACTGATGCGAAGCTTTTCGGCGACATCTTCCCCCGGTTTTTTATCCGTTTCGGGCAATATGATTCCAAATTCATCACCGCCCAGGCGCGCCACCATATCCGTTGTGCGGGTTTCATTTGTCAATAAATTCGCCACCTCTTTAAGGGCTAAATCTCCGACGGGGTGACCAAAATTATCGTTAATGTACTTAAAATTATCCAAGTCGAGCATAATCAATGAGAATTTTCGATTGTGCCGTTTTGAACGCAAAATTTCGGCCTTCACGTAATCTTCGAATTTTTTTCGATTGTAAATCTCCGTCAAAGGATCATGGGTCGTATAATCTTCTAACTTGTCATGATAATCTTGAATAGTTGAAAGCAAGTTATTGAAATATATACCCAAATGCCGGAGTTCACGGGCCCATCCCCGGCCTTGAAAAACGCGTTTGTCGAAATTTGTGTTGACGGTTATTTCCTTCATGACAGATTCAAGGGACAAAATAGGCTTGGCGACAAATATCCGCAGAACGAAATAAATGACCACCAAAAGCACCACCATGATGAGCGTGAAGTAACCAATCACAGAGCTCACCACAAACCCCAACGAAACCTTCAGCTTTGTCACGGGATATATAATATCCACAACACCGTTCACCGCGTCCAGTTCAGCGTGATGACAAGCTTGGCATTCGGCTTTAACGGTCACGGGATACAGGTACCGAATTTCGTTGCCATGCACGATGAGTTTTTCTTTGCCGTTGATCAATGCCAAATTCAAATCAACATCACTGTTGCGAATGGCTTTTTCACCGGGGATTTCCCCAAACTGCTTTATGACCGGATAACCGCGTAGCACATTGATTTTTAAACCAGGGTTGCTGGCATTCAGCCGGGCAATGATTTCGCCAATTTCGTCTTTGGTCCATCCCTTACGCATGGCGGAATAAAGACTTTGAAAAACCAGCTGAGCGGTTTGTCGGGCTTCTTCTTTGGCCAGATCATTGACCGCACGTTTTTCCACAAAGCTGCTCAGACTAAAGACCACAACCACGGCTATGCTCAACACGGCCACCGACAATGAAATCAGTAACTGGCCAATGCTTAACGCTCGCTTAGCTTTTAAATGCTGATTATCCAACTTATATCCCCCCACGGAATAACAAGTATCGGTAATTTAAAATCATGTCACATTTACCCGAAAATACTAACTTTGCAAGACCTCTTACAAACGACCTTACAAACAATTTTATTAAGCTACAAGGTGCTGACACATGTCAAACAGTGGATAACCCTACAATATATAGGTTAATTAAATAATCCAATCTTCAACATTTTTTTTCGTCAGAACATTTCAGGTCTTGGTTGAAACTCGTGAAATTTTGAAAACTTTAGCATCGGCTAAAAGTATTGACTTTGCGAGGAAACTGTATATAGATTTTGGTTACTACGTTACATAGTCGTCTTGACTGCGTCCTGATTGATCCCGTGCTTTTACTTAACGGATGACCAAGTTGCTTTACTGACATTGTGAACGTTTGAACAACGAGCGGGACTATTTTTAGCTCACAAATTGAATAAATATAAGGAAACGAACAATGGTTAACGGTACAGTAAAATGGTTTAACGGCACTAAAGGTTATGGCTTTATTGAGCCTGAAGATGGCGGCAAAGACGCTTTTGTACACATCTCTGCCCTTGAACGTGCGGGTATTTCTGGCTTGAACGATGGTCAAAAAGTTAGCTATGAACTCGTTGCCGGACGTGATGGCAAAGAAGCTGCTGAAAACGTACAATTGCGCGACTAAGCCCTTATTTGGGATGGGGGGGCTTTGGGGCCCCCCGCTCCACTTCATGACTATAGTATTCGCCCTAATATATACCCGAGTTTTTA
This sequence comes from Magnetovibrio sp., assembly GCA_016763895.1. Taxonomy (GTDB): domain Bacteria; phylum Pseudomonadota; class Alphaproteobacteria; order Rhodospirillales; family Magnetovibrionaceae; genus JANLGW01. The sequence goes on from JAESSV010000211.1 coordinate 3,382, forward strand.
CCTGAGTTTTTACCTGAGTTTTTACCCGAGTATTCGCCCGCAAAGTCTTGCCGGGCTATTTTTTTGCCTTTAAATTCGTTTGCGGCGTTCTGGTCCCTGATAGATGGGGTGCTTTTTAAGGTCTTCGGAAATGGCCTCTTCATCTTCGTCATCAAGGTCTACTAGGTCTTCGATCCGATAAGGAAACGTGAACTTTTTACGGGATTGTTCGCCGGTTTCGATGTCACCTGTTTCGTAATGCTCGAGAGTCTTGGCAACCACAACTACAATGAAATTATTGGTTACCGGCTTGAGCAGCGATTGGTCGTAAGCATAACCCTTGTCAAAAATTATGCTTTTCATCTTGTTGCGATTGGTTGCGACAAACGAAAACAAAATATCAATTAAATCGCTCTTTTTCAAATAGGTCGGCAATAAGGACATGGTTTCTTTAAGCAGGAGAAACACATAATTTGGATTTTTTTGCGTTCTCGGATCTTTCTCAAGTTTATCCACAACCCTATTAAAGTAAGCCGCACGATCCTTGTCCATGCCTTCCAAGATACTGGCAACAATCTGGCGGTGCATTAAAGGACTCCATGCCTATGAATTCTTTCACAGTCTACGGTGCCATTATGCTTTCGTCATCACCTTATTGAATAACAATTTCAGGGCCCATCAACAAATTTGGTAACCATGTTGAGAGGATGGGTACATAGGTGACAATGATCAAAAATACGATCAAGATCGACATCCAAGGCAAGGCCGCACGCATCACTTGAGTTAACGACATATTGGTGATGCTGGCTGTGACAAATAAATTCAACCCCACGGGCGGTGTCACCATGCCAATTTCCATATTCACCACCATCATGATGCCCAAATGAATGGGATCAATGCCCAAATGAACCGCAATGGGGAACAAAATGGGGGCCATGATCAACAAGATCGCAGACGGTTCCATAAAGTCTCCGGCCAGAATCAAAATGATGTTCACCGCCAACAAGAAAGACCACGGTTCAAACCCGGCCCCCAAAATCCATTCCGTAATGACATTGGGGATGCGTTCTGCGGTCAACACATGGGCAAACAGCATGGCGTTGGCAATGATGAACATCAACATGATGGTCACGCGGGCCGCGTCTAGGGTTGGCTTGACGACGTCTTCATGGACAAAGATACCC
>JAESSV010000212.1 GCA_016763895.1 Magnetovibrio sp.
GAAATCATCACGCCAAAATCGGCGCGCAAGGACGGTGTTAACATGGCTACGGCTGGCGTGGGCACCGGCCCCACCAACACCACATCCATGCCGCAAGACAAAAACCCAGACGTCAGCGCATTTTCCAACATATAGCCCGACAACCGCGTGTCTTTGCCAATCACCACCCGATGTCGATGATTGCCACGGGTGAAATGCAAAGCCGCAGCCTGGCCCACCTGCATCGCCGTCATCGATGTCATTGGGTGTACATTCGCTTTGCCACGAATACCATCGGTTCCAAAAAACTTACGCGTCATGATGCATTGACCTTAAAATTCAAAAAGAGTTCACCTCTCTTGTAAATCAATCTGCCTTAAAGGGGAGTAAATTTTGGTTACGGTGCGTTTCAAGAGCAAAACAAACAAACGTAAAGACTGTGACATCTAGGGCAAGACTTCAATCAAGCGGCCGCCAACCCAGACCGGGCTCACGGTTTTGGCAAGGCCTGTGGTGTCGTCGCTTTCGACGTATACGGCGCACAATGTGCCTTCGCCGCAAGCTGGAGCCAGGCGTTCGCCGCGCATTTTTGACAAGAAACGACCAATCGCCGGGCCTTTGGTCATGCCGATCACAGAATCGTAATCGCCACACATGCCAGCGTCCGTTTGATAGGCTGTGCCACGGGGCAATATTTGCGCATCGGCGGTGGGGATGTGGCTGTGGGTGCCGACGATCATAGAAGCCTGACCGTCAAAGTGTTGACCCACGGCCATTTTTTCGCTGGTGGCTTCGGCGTGAATATCGATCAGGATAAAATCTGTTTTTTGGCCCAGCTTTTTATTCAACAAAGCCCGTTGAATCCCCGCAAAGGGATCGTCCAAAGGATCCATGAACAAGCGGCCCATGGCTTGAATGACACATACTTTTTGTCCATTTTTGGCGGTATAAATTCCAACACCTTGTCCGGGTGTGCCTTCGGGGTAATTCACAGGCCGCAACAAACGCGGTTCGGTTTGGATGTAATCGACAATTTCGCGTTGATCCCAGGCATGATTTCCGGTGGTGATCACGTCCACACCCAAATCAAAGAAGGATTCGCAAATGGCCGCTGTAATACCAAATCCGTGGGCGGAATTTTCGCCGTTAACCACCACAAAATCCAAATCGAGTTCGTCTTGAAGCCGCGGCAAATGGTCCGCCACGGCCGTGCGTCCGGACTTGCCCAATACATCGCCAATATAAAGTACCTTCATGTGATTTTAAGCGCCTGTTTTTCCGTAATGATCCAATCGACGGGTTCGTCATAGTCGTCGACGGGCAAGTCGTCAACTTCTTGAGCCGCATAAGCCACACCGATAGCAGTGACGTCCCCGGTTTTGCGCAACAATTGAAGCGTTCGGTCGTAATATCCGCCGCCCCAACCCAAACGATAGCCCCGCTTGTCAAAAGCCAACAAAGGCACCAACACCACATCGGGGCGCAACAACGGAGCTTGGACCAAAGGATGAAACGTACCATAGGGGCCTTCTTCTAAGCTTTCCCCCGAAGCCCACGCCCGAAAGCGCAACGGACGATTTTTTGCCACCACTTCCGGTAACGCTTGCAACACACCGATGCGGTCCAAGGCAACCATGGCAGGACGCACATCCATTTCATCGCTCATGGGCCAATATCCCGCCAAGATCGCCTCTAATCCTGCATAAGGTTTTGAAACTTCGCTCCATGTTTCGAGCAAGTTTTGAAAAAAGCTTCGCGTGCCATCATCACCCAAAACCTGAACCGCCTCGGCCCGTTTTCGAATGGCTTGTTTGCGAAAGCAAGATTTGGTGAAATCAATGGACATATGAGGGTAAGAGCTCATTTAAAAAGAAAGGATATAAGGTCAAAAAAAGATATTCGGTCAAAGATAAAGGAATACGGTTAAAAAATATCCACGGTAAAAAGAAAAGTTGGACGGCGCCACTTCGACCGTGGGCCTTTGCAATCCTCTGTGGCCTGCTGGTGCAGGTGGGCACCGTGATATCGAACCCACGAGTTCGACAGGGACAGTTCCCGAGAAAGTCTTATAGCCCCAGGGAATGTCGATACCTTCACGAGTCGCGCAGACACCGTCCGATTATCAGTTTAAGACGCTTCAACGCGTTCCGCAATACTTTCTATGTGAGACGCTAAAGTTTCCAGCCGTTCAATCAATCGATCTTCGTCAAGACCAGAGGCGACGGGACCAATATCGGGTTGCACTTGGGCCAATTGCTTAAGCTGAACGTTTTCGATTTTGGCGTCTTGAATTTCATCTGCCATCAACAATCCAGCCATGGCCAACAAGCGGGCTTCGCCGGCTTGACCGATGGCCCCGACCAATTCGCTAACTTTGGCATCCAAAACTGCGGCCAAGGCATTGATGTGTTTTTCTTCACCGTCCGCGCACGCGACTTCGTAGGTGTGATTGTTAACGGAAATGGATACCCGGGCCATGACTAAACTTGCCCTTCGGTTGGCGCGGTGGCTTGGACGTTCATGTGGTCTTTAAGTTTCACAATGGTCGCATCCAAACGGTGTGAGGTTTGCCCAACAATGCTTTTGAGTTCGACATTTTCGCTTTGCAGGCGGCTGATTTCATCGGCTAAACCTACCTCTAGTCCTGTGGCAGAAGAGCTTTGTTTGTCGAGGCTAGATTCCAATTGGACAATGGCATTCGCAAGACGCAGTTCGGCTGCTTCTAGGCGTTTTTCAAAATCGTTACCGTGATCGTTACCTTGGCCGGGCATCTTTTTCCCCACTCCCGAGAGACCTCATTTGGTCGAGACCATAGGGCCGGAACTTGGAACCGTCAACCACAACAGTTACTTACCTTGAAAACTTAAGACAAAGCATTGATTCCCCGCTCAAACAGGTCGTATATATCTTATACAAGAATTCTCTTTACACACCCTTTCAGTAGACCCCATGTATATAGTGTTTACAACGCATTAGAGGGCTTTATATCGCTATAGCTACCCATTCGGGTTGGGTCGCCACAGCCCGCCGGGGTGTTAGCGATTTAGCTAACTTTATGTTAGAAAATGGGCAATATACAATTCAATCCATACATATAATAAGCCTTTTGGGAGGAACTTCTTATGGCAACGCGTATCGGTATTAACGGTTTTGGTCGTATTGGCCGTATGGTCTTTCGTGCAATTGCACAAGACTTCAGCAACGACTTTGAAGTGGTCGCAATCAACGATTTGTTGGAAGCTGACTATCTTGCATACATGTTAAAATATGATTCTGTTCACGGTCGTTTCGACGGTGAAGTTGGACACAAAGACGGCAACTTGGTCGTTAACGGCAAAACCATTCGTTTGACGTCGGAACGCAATCCAGCCGACCTTAAATGGAACGAAGTTGACGTTGACGTTGTGATCGAATCAACGGGCTTCTTCCTCACCGAAGAAAGCTGCCAAGCTCACATCGACGCTGGTGCGAAAAAAGTTGTTCAATCCGCTCCGTCCAAAGACGCAACACCTATGTTCGTGTACGGCGTGAACCACAAAAGCTATGCGGGCCAAGCGATTGTTTCTGCGGCGTCTTGCACCACAAACTGCCTGGCACCTATCGCCAAAGTGATCAACGACAACTGGGGCTTGAAACGCGGTCTTATGACCACCGTTCACGCGGCGACAGCCACCCAAAAAACCGTTGACGGTCCATCTGCTAAAGATTGGCGCGGCGGTCGTGGCATCTTGGAAAACATCATACCGTCTTCCACCGGTGCGGCTAAGGCTGTTGGTGTTGTTCTTCCAGAACTCAACGGCAAACTCACAGGCATGGCGTTCCGCGTCCCAACCTCTGATGTTTCTGTTGTTGATTTGACCGTTGAACTTGAAAAAGAAGCAACGTACGAAGAAATCTGTGCAGCTATGAAAAAGGCGTCCGAAGGCGAAATGAAGGACACATTGGCATATACCGACGAAGCCGTTGTTTCCACCGACTTCCGCGATTGCTCAGCTTCATCCATCTTCGATTCCGCTGCCGGCATCGCTTTGGACGGCACATTCGTTAAATTGGTGTCTTGGTACGACAACGAATATGGCTATACCTGCAACATGATGCGCTTTGTAAAGCACGTTGCCGCTAACTAAGGGCAGCTAACTAAAGCTAGCTCCACACATATACGATTAAAGGGCGGTCCTAACGGATCGCCCTTTTTTTGCGTCCTGTTCATCTATGGCAAGAACGATGTGAGAATAGTTAAGTAAACTGCCACCGTAATTCCCCCATTTATTCCCCCTAGCGCAAGCCGAGCACCCCTAGAATTAATAGGCTTTGACAGGTGATTACAATCTGAATTAGTATTATTTTCTTGTTCCACACGCTTAATTAGGCAACGGAAATAGTGCTAAGCTCTGGGGTGAAATAATGGCTAGTCTTGAAAACTGTCCTACGTGTAGCAATCCAACTTCAGAGAATGCTAATGTTTGCCCCTCTTGTGGTGAGCCGCTTGCTGTTGGATGGGCAGGTGTAATCAGGGAACAGAATGAAAAAACCGCAAAAGAGGAAGCTCCATGGCTTCCTTCCAAGGCTGTGGTTCCGAAAAAAAATAAACGAAAATTGTGGCTACGACCAACCGCGCTAATTATTGTTGTCATTGTAGCTATCATAATGGGGCTAGGACAACAAGAAGACATAAGTATAGCTGAAAGACAGAACCGAACGCAGGAACTTGAAACGCAAGTCGCCTCTGTCCCAGCTTCTAATTTTCAAAAAAACATCAAATTGTACTCTGAGCTCGCTAAACTTAATCCTGATAATTCTCGATACGTTAGTAAGTTAGCATATTATAAAAACAAGCTAAAAATAGCCGTAAAAATTGCAAGTATAAAGAAATTGGAAGAGCGCAAGCTCCACCTAGCGGACCTCCGAAAAAATAACCCTATTGCCTATTTAGCTGAGATAGAATCTAGCCCTGACTACATGTCAGAACTTAAAAATCTTCGTCCAAAAGCTTATGAAGCAAAAATTGTAGAATTAAAGATATTAGTTCGTCAAAAGGCGATGGCAGGAAGCGAGCTTGAGTTACTCGACTGGTCTTGGGGACAGGAGAGTGGTTTTGCAATCGTAAATGGGCAGGTGAAAAATATTTCAGGAAGGTCGTTAAAAAATGTAACGGGTGTCGTTACCTTCCAGGATGCTACTGGAGAGTTCATTACCTCAAGCAGTGCCTTAATTGAATATAATCCAATTCTATCAGGACAAACCTCACCTTTTAAGGTGATGAAAACTTGGAATCCCGCGATGAAAAGCGGATCAATCGAATTCAAATATCTAATGGGCGGAAGCCTCAAGGTCTATAAATCAGAATAATGGGGTTACGGTGACAGGAGTTTACGGTGCAGTCCACTAAACTCTGAAAATGCATCGGCCCGTCTCATGCAATCCGCTTGTGTTGTATCTTGGGCTGTTTTTATGGGGGTGAGCGATAGCAAAAAGACTGCTGGTTTGGACCTGTTCATGTGTTTGATGAAAGTGAGCTAGCAAATGGAATATCTTTATATTTTATTTTGGGCGGTTGCGTTTGGAACCTTGTGTGCTTTTATTGCTCATAGTCGTGGACGAAGTTCATCTAATTGGCCGTTGCTCTGAATATAGTTCCTCCTGATGCGCGTGCACTTGCCTTGACCAAGGTTGCTAAATGCCAAGCTGAAGCAGGTAACCTAGAAAATATTTTTGTGGCTGTGCAGGATATTGTTATCAATGGTTTTTACGTTCAGACCCGCATACCAAAACGGACTTTATTAGGGCCGACCAGTTACCCCCCTCGACAAATAGCCGTAAGTGCTCCGTCACCTAGCCTCCGCTATACAGTCAGACGAAGGTATCAAACCACAGGTATCAAATCTCTGGTATCAAATCTCTGGCAACACCGTGATTTAGAAAGTGTTTATTTTCTTTTTATCTATGCTAAAAGATAGCCATGACTTGCCAGATTTACCTTATCACTCCGCCCGCTTTTGATTTAGAAACCTTTCATCCGATTTTGATGGAAGCCCTGGATACGGGGCTTGTGGCGTGTTTGCAGTTGCGGTTGAAAACTGCCGATGGCTCCCCTGCCCCTCAAGACTTGGTGCGCAAGGCGGCGGGAGTCTTGATGAAGGATGTTCAAGACCGCGATGTGGCTTTTATTATAAATGATGATGCCGAGCTTGCAGCGGAACTTGGCGCCGATGGGGTTCATGTGGGGCAAGGGGATGTTTCCGCCAAAGAGGCTCGTGCCAGAGTGGGCAAGGATGCCATTGTCGGCGTGACCTGTCATGATTCTCGGCATTTGGCGGTTGAGGCGGCTGAGGCTGGGGCGGACTATGTGGCGTTTGGGGCTTTTTTTCCGACCTCGACCAAAGCCACCACGACCACGCCTGATCCTGAAATCATAGAAATCTGGACCTCGATCACCAATGTGCCATGTGTGGCCATTGGCGGCATCAACGCCAGCAATGCATCGACTTTAATTGAGGCCGGGGCTGATTTTATCGCCGTTGTGTCCGCCGTTTGGGACCACCCGGATGGGCCCGCCAAAGCTCTTCAAGAGCTGAAAGCTTTGCTCGACTAACTAAGGCGTTGCCTCAAACGCGGCTGAGTGTTAGTTTCCGCGCCAATCAAGGGGTTTATCCCCTTTTGTATTTTTGCTCCTTTAAACGGTGAAGTTTCATGAAAATCAATGGCAATACCATCCGCCCAGGCATGGTTATCGAACACCAAGATCGCCTTTGGCGCGCGGTCAAAACCCAACACACCCAGCCGGGAAAAGGCGGTGCGTATCTTCAGGTCGAACTGAAAGACCTGCAATCTGGAACCAAGCTGAACCAACGTTTTCGCGCGTCTGAAAGTGTTGAACGTGCGATTTTGGAACAAAACGATTACACATATCTGTATTCCGATGGCGAAATGTTCACGTTTATGCACGTCGAAACCTATGAACAAATTGAACTCAGCGCCGAAGCCATTGGCGAAGATCAAGTTCTGTTCTTGCAAGAAAACATGAAAATCGTTGTGGAAAGCCACGATGATACTCCGTTGGGCGTTCAATTGCCCAACACGGTCATTTTGGAAGTCACCGAGGCTGATGCTGTGATCAAAGGCCAAACCGCGTCTTCAAGTTACAAGCCTGCGCTGCTGGAAAATGGTCTTAAAACCCAAGTCCCCCCATTTATTGCCGCCGGAACACGCATTGTTGTGAACACCGAAGACGGCAGCTATGTCGAACGCGCAAAAGACTAAACAAATCCCAATACGACCCTAAACTCTTTAAGGATAACGATCCATGGCCCATCCCCGTTCGGCTCTTTTGAACGTCATGACCGCCGCTGCACAAAAAGCATCAAGACGTTTGGTGCGTGATTTTGGCGAAGTCGAAAACTTGCAAGTGTCTCGCAAAGGCCCTGCGGACTTTGTGTCCATTGCCGATAAAAAAGCCGAAGAAACTTTGGTTCGCGAATTGTCCAAAGCCCGCCCGGATTTTGGCTTTATCCTTGAAGAAGGCAAAAACATCGAAGGTAAAGATTCGTCCAACACTTGGGTTATTGACCCGTTGGACGGCACCACCAATTTTTTGCACGGCATTCCCCACTTTGCGATTTCCATCGGCTTGGTGCGCGACAATGACGTTTTTGCAGGGGTTGTTTACAATCCGATTACGGATGAAATGTTTTGGGCTGAAAAAGGCCAAGGGGCATTTTTGAACGGGCGCCGCTTGCGGGTTTCTGCGCGGTCCACCATGGCGGATGGCTTGTTTTCAACGGGCATGCCGTTTTTGGGTATGAATAAAGACGACCGGTTTTTGGAACGCCTTGAAAGAGTCATGCGGGTTTCTTCCGGCATTCGCCGTTTTGGGGCTGCGGCTTTGGATCTGGCTTATGTTGCTGCGGCTCGGTATGACGGCTTTTGGGAATGTGGGCTTCAGCCTTGGGATATGGCGGCTGGTATTGTTTTGGTGCGCGAAGCCGGCGGCTTTGTCACCGACATCACAGGCAAGCGTAAAATGTTGGAAACCGGCGATATTGTCGCGGGAACGGATAAACTCCACGGCGATTTGCTCAAGTTGGTAAAGTAGAAAAGCAAGATTTTACCAAACGGGTTGTGTGAAAGCGGGTCGATTGATAAGGTGTGTTCCAATAAGCATCGAGATTCGAGCTCTAATACTTGGCTTAGCTAAAATACTTTGATTAGCTAAGATACTTTGATTAGCTCAAATACTTTGATTAGCTCAAATACTTGGGAGACAAAATACAATGCGCCGGAAAGATCAGGTAAAGTCCACAGTGGATTTGCACCCTACGCTTAGGTTTAGCAAGCGTATCATTGGCGCGACAATGTTATCGCTTTGCTTTACGGTTCCCTTTTCTGCTTCGGCCTTTGCTCAAGCCGCCCAGGATTCTGTCTACGTCGATGTATCAGATCCCAATATCATGGTTGATCTGTCCGTCCTTGATGATGGCGGCAAAGCATCCATCGGCACCATGCGCCCGAATTTTTCAAGTTCCGTGCCGACCTCAAACCGGCCCAAACGAGGCAACATCAACCAAGGTCTTCCCATTTCAACCTTGTACATTCAACCCAGTCACAGCCAAGACCTGCCGCCGCAAACAAAACAATTGATCAGGCTTATAGCCCCCAAACGGCGTGTGGCAAAAGTGGTCGAGCCGGCTGTCGTTCAGGCGCCCGTGGTGGTTAAGACGGCTGTTGAGGCTCCGAAACCGGTGCAAAAAGCCTCGGCCCCAAAACCGGCTCCCATGCCTCGGGTGGTTAAGGCCCCTGTTGTTGAACCTAAAGTCGTTGCGATCAAGGATAAGCCCGTGAGCAGGCCCGTGAGCAGGCCCGTGACCAAAGTCGTGACCAAAGCCGTGACCAAAGCCGTGGCAAAAGTCGTGACCAAAGTCGCGGCAAAAGTCATCGCCCCGCCACCTGCGGCTCCTATGGACCTGAAACCCCACAAGGACCTGAAACCCCACAAGCGGGTCGCCAAGGGTCGGTCTTCGCCACCGCCACACGTTGCCAAAGCTGTGGCCCCGACGGCCCCTATTGCCATTGTTGATTTGCCGCCCAATCTGAGCACACCTGTTTCTGCGCCGGCTGTTGCATCTTTGCCCCCAACAACGGAACCGCTGGCCTCTGGGCCGCTTTCCGATGGCGATTCCATGCGCATCGTTTTTTCTGCGGACTCCTCAAAATTACGTCAGGACTCTCGCGATGCTTTAAAGGCTTTGTCTGATCGTATGAAAAACCAATCTGGGCTGCGCCTGCAATTGTTGGCTTATGCTGGCAACGCGGACACGTCGGCCAGTGCGGCTCGCCGTTTGTCCCTGTCTCGGGCTTTGGCCGTACGGTCTCATTTGATTGAAAGCGGCGTGCGCTCAACACGCATTGACGTCCGGGCTTTGGGCAATAAATCTTCAGACACGGTCACCGAACGGGTCGATATTACCGTCGTTGAACGCTAATCCAACATCATTTCAGGTAGCCAGCTCTCATGGAAGCACATCAGATGACCAATCCGCGCCGTTTTTTGGTTCGCATGGCTCTGTTCATTTCGGTTGTCATTGCCGCGATCGTGATGATCTATGCCCCGCTCGCCAGTGCTTTTCTGGCCAACGCACCGCTTAACGGTTTGATCTTGGGCGTGTTCATGTTGGGCATGGCCTACAACGTGCGCCAAGTTTTACAATTGGGGCCGGAACTCACCTGGATTGAAGGCTTTAAAAAACGTTCTCAGGACAGTCAGGGTCACGCGTTAAGCACCGGGCCAAAGCCCAAGGCGCACCTTTTATCACCATTGGCGGCCATGGTCGCGGACCGCAATGAAATCAAACTCAGTGCCATGGCCTTGCGCTCTGTCTTGGATGGCATTGCAGGGCGCCTAGACGAACAACGTGACATTTCACGCTATACCATCAGCCTGTTGGTGTTTTTGGGCCTGCTCGGCACATTTTGGGGTCTTTTGGATACGTTGGATTCCATTCGCAACGTCATCACCAACATTCAAGTGGGCGGC
>JAESSV010000014.1 GCA_016763895.1 Magnetovibrio sp.
GTATCGATGTAGGGAAACATGCCGTTGAAGCAAAGGTCGCCCATGTGCACGACATCGGACTCGACAAAAAACACAACCGTGTCGCCATCGATAACAGCAACAACCTTATGAAGGCCACCATCTTGAAGTTGGTCCAGGCTTTCAAGTTCCCCACCGTAGGCCGGAAAGGCAAAGACCACACAAACAAAAATATATTTCAACAATTGCATTTGAGCTGTTTCCGCGAGCAAGTTGGGTTTGTATACTGACCCCATGGACTATGCACACGATAACGAGCTTTACCCAGCCTTCAAGTCTTTTGATCAAGGCCATTTGAACGTTGGCGACGGTCACACCTTGTATTTCGAACGCGCGGGCAATCCGGACGGGATTCCTGTGTTGTATTTACATGGCGGGCCGGGGGCTGGGTGTTCGCCATCACAACGTCGTTATTTCAACCCCGATATTTTCCTTGTGGTGCAATTTGATCAGCGCGGAGCGGGACGCTCAACACCCGGGGCCTCAACCCACGCCAACACCACGGACCTGCTTGTTGCCGATATCGAAACCTTGCGTCAGCATCTTTCTATTGACCGATGGCTGGTGGCCGGGGGGTCGTGGGGTGTTACGTTGGCATTGGCTTATGGACAAAGCCACCCTGCTGCTTGTTTAGGCTTTCTTTTGCGCGGTGTGTTTTTAGGCACCGATGTTGAGACCGAGTGGTTTTTAAACCATATGGGAAAAGTCTTTCCAGAAGCCTATGCCAACTTTACCAACCATGTGGACGGACGTTCGGGCCAAGACCTTTTAGAGGCCTATTGGACAAAATTAAATGATCCAGATCCCCAGCAACACATCCCGGCCGCGCGCATTTGGGCTCGGTTTGAAATTCAATGTTCGGCTTTGCTTCCGCCGAGGCTTCCTGAAAGCACCCCCATGTTTGATGCTTACGCCTTGTCTTTGGCACGGCTGGAAGTTTATTATTTTAAACATAAGTTTTTCTTAGAACCTGACCAGATCATCCAAAACATGGACGCGATTTCACACCTGCCGGTGACCATCGTACAAGGCAGATACGACATGGTGTGCCCCATTATGGCGGCCCACCGACTACATCTTGCGTGGCCGAATTCAAACTTGGTCATTGTACCCGATGCCGGTCATTCGGGATTAGAACCCGGTATTGCCTCTGCTTTGGTCAAAGCCGCCAAGCAAATGGCGCGGCAATTCGCATAAAGTCATTGATTTAACCAAAAATTTACACTTAAATGCCCACAACACTTGGGGGATTGAGAACATTATGCGCAGCAAACTTAACCATTTCATTTCAAGCTTGTCTTTGACGGGTCTCATTGCGGTCTTTGGCATCGTTTTTGGCCCGGCACCCGCCTTGGCCAAAGACCCTGCGTTTGTGTCCTTTGGCGTGGGATCTTATGATTGGAATCGTAAAAAAGACGAAGGCGTTGAAGTGCGTGTTGAATATCGTCACAACAAAAAATACCTTGGTATTTTCAAACCCTTTGTCGCCGTTGCCGCAACCAACAGCTCGAACAGCTTCTTCATTGGGGCTGGCGTTTTAGCGGACATCTATTTTGGCAAGCGGTGGGTCTTAACCCCAAGCTTTGCACCCCATTATTACAACGGCGGCAACTCCAAGCTTAACCTTGATTACGCACTTGAGTTTCGCTCTCAGGTCGAACTTGCCTATCGTTTCGATGACCGCTCGCGCATTGGCGTTGCTGTGTCTCATTATTCGAATGCATCTTTGGGCAAAACCAACCCCGGCACGGAATCTGCACACATTTATTATTCTATGCCCGTCAACTTCTTCGACTAACACCAAAGCCCCCCACTCCATAAAGCGCCCGTAGCTCAGCAGGATAGAGCACCAGATTCCTAATCTGGGGGTCGTGGGTTCAAATCCCGCCGGGCGCACCACTTTTTCAATGGCTTAACTGCAAATCCTTTTGTGACGACATCATCTTGCAATCTGTAAGGCAACCCGCATTGAGATTTGTGGCGGTGAATTTTCGGCACGACGTGCGGCTATAGATTACGTTCAATCACGACTAAAAATCCCATCCACCCGAGACTTCCTTTTGCTTGATATGCGCTATGCCATGCTCGAATGTGGGGCTTGGCATGTCAGGTCATACGGCACAACGCTCCGCACGAACTTCACGGCAATTGCCGAACGGAAAGCCAATATTGCTAGCTTTTGTCCTAATCAGCATTGCCCTTCCGGTCTATGCCAAAGACATCACGGGCTGTGGCGTATCGTAAATATTCTAAGGACTAAGTGAAGGCCGAGACGGAGGCCCAAAAGGCTAACCGGGGGCTATCGGTAATAAAATTTGCGATGCCGTGGGTGTGGCGACGGACATATAGATAAAATTGTGTTTTATTTATTTAAGTTTTTGAGAGGAACGTATATGGAAGTGTACGGAAACCTGATCAATAAAGGCTGAATATACCATTCAATATTATTTTCAATTGCATGCTTTGGTATTGCATCCATTTTGCTAGCTTTATTTCGTAAAATAACAGAAACTTTATTTAACCAAGGGATTTCATCTCTCAGTTTTTCAACAAATCCTGTGTGTTCATATCGTTGTTTAAAAACAGATATAACGGTGAGCTGTTGATCTTGGGGTAGAGAGAGCAACTGATCAACAAAATCATCCGGCTCAATGTAACTCAAAATTGGGATTTCATAATAAAGCTGATTAACGGTATTATTTATACAAAGACGCTGGAAAAAAAGGTCTGTATCGTCATGCATTTCTTGCATCAATATTTTTGCTTTTTCAGGATAACTATCTTCGAGTGCTTCATCTTGGCGCGTACATAAATAAGAGATGAGTTCCTGATACTCATCTGATTGTTTTTCGCGAAAACAAAGGCCTCCATAGCCACCCATATTGCGATTAAGGGAAGCAAATTCATTATTGTCAGTTTCTAATTTATTATCTTGAAAAAGATCATCAATATACGTTTTGACCTCCTGAAACACCTCTGCCCTAGATTTCGGAATGGCTTTTATATCGGCCAGCCATAAACGTATTCCAATTACATGCATAATTTCACCGGTAATTATAAATTCACGGTTAGTAAACTGTTCTTCGAATTTATGAAGAGCAGTGGATACATGTTCTTGATCGCGTCTTGTTGCATCCCAAAGGATGCGCCATGAAGCCTCTTTCTTGGGTGGTGTGAAATAATGATGTTGATCTAAAGATGTGTGAATTTTTGTTTTATCGATTATGCTATTGCCTAATATATTAGCTAACACATCATAGCCCAAAATAGTTTGATCGAATGGAACCTCAGGATAACGTTTTTTAATCTCCTGAGTAAACGGAAGTTTATCAACTTTATCTTTTGTAATTTCTTTACCCCAGAATAATCTGCTAAATTCAATAATTCTCTCATGCGGTAATCGACCTTTTTTTAGCTCAAAAGACAGAGCAAAAAACACACGGTAAATATCTTTCATAGCTTGATTATGAGCCTTATGAACTGTGGTCAAGGCCTTAGAAAAACGTTCAAAATCCCACATTGTCCTTTGAAGAGTGCGCAGATTTCGAGCTTTTGACCGATCAAAAATTAATTGAATTTCAGACATATTTGATTGATATAACTTTTTGATGCTTGTGCTATTTATAGCCTCGAGGAAATGATTGAATGCGGCCTCAAATTCGGCCCTTACTTCAAATGTTTTGCCAATTAACTTTTCTTTAATTTTAATGTAGTCATCGCCGCCGTTTTCAAGAATTTTATCTTCATCAGCAAGAATAATTACTTTGCAATCTTCATGTTCTACAAAAGCGTTGATATAGCCCAATATATCTTTAATCGGAATTGAGCACCGCTCTAGGTCGTCAAAGACTATAGGGAGTTGGTTCGTATTTTTAAGATAATCTGGAAGCGCAATAACTGGTGCCTGAGCACTAATATTAGCATCTGTTTTTTTATCACCGTCGAGATCAACTTTAATCGAAGCCTTGAGCAGGCCTTTAAATATCTTCCCTGCAATATGTGCGCCCTTGGAAGAAAGAAGAGGATGCAATTGAGTGAAGAAAGCATCTTCAATTTCTTGCGTGCTTGTCAGACCGTATAAGCTAACATAGAGGTGGTTTAATTCCCTAGGTTTACTACCAGAACTTTTAGGGATGTAAGTTTTAAAAAATCGATCCACAAGATGAGTTTTTCCTGTCCCCCATTTACCTTTAATGAGCACTGCATATTGGGGGGCAAAGGAAAGATCACTGTAATATTTAAGAAAGTCCTCAATGTGTGTATTAATTTCACTCATAATAGCTTTCCTTAAAATACCAATAGATGTTTCTTTCTACAACCTTACAAGCCCTTATAAGATCAATGCAAATCTGTTTGAGGCTATTAACATTATTTTGGAATAGGAAGGGTGAATGCCCCGTGGTGCACCCATGGCACAATCGGGAGTGAAAAAGTACGATATTTGGGGCATGGCGCGGGAAGTTTAAATATTCTAACCACCTGTATTCATTTGTCTTATTCTATCCCCAACGCCCCCCTTAATCATCTGGGACAAATTCCTAATCTGGGGGTCGTGAGTTTAAATCCCGCCGGGCGTTCCAATGCTCTTATATATTTTCGTTAATGACTTATTGATTTACGGTTCTGTTTTGCAGGCGGTAGAGGGTGTCTTTTATGGCGCACGAGCTTTGCGTCAATCTGGCAAGAGATTCAGCGGAAATGAGTAATAAGATTAGACTTAAATTTCTTTGGATTATCGAAGCATAGGCATGCCTATTTATTAGGCACGTAATAATCTTTGCCTAAAATTTAATCAGCAAACGAAGCGATAGACCGCTCTTCCGTTTGATGATTTTCCTGGGGCACGCCATAACCGATTGATTTTAATAGTATTTATCAAAAGTTTACACAATTTTAAGAATTGGCATGGAACTTGCGAAATGATTGGAGGGAACTTAAAATTTATCATTGGAGGGAACTTTAGGATGAAATATTCATTTCGTAACTTTATTGGGGCCGGTGTGTTGGTTGCAGCAACGGCAACTTCTGGACTGGCTCATGCCGCAGAAACAATCAAAGTTGGCATTTTGCATTCGTTATCAGGAACCATGGCGATCAGTGAAACAACGCTGAAAGATACCATGTTGATGCTGATCGAAGCACAGAATAAAAAGGGTGGCCTTTTGGGCAAAA
>JAESSV010000213.1 GCA_016763895.1 Magnetovibrio sp.
CCACGCGCCGACACACATCACCAAAGCTTTCTGCGCCGTTTCCCGGGGGATGAACGTAAGCTGGGTCTTGCCAAAATTCCTGAGCCTCGGCGCCCGAGCCCACTTCGTCCCATGATTTGTTGGTCCAATCCCCAAACGCTTGTTCGTCAAAGGATTTTTCAACGTGGGCTTTTGAGCTTTGCGCGCCGGCTCGACACAGCGCCTGCGCGGTTTGTTGGGTGCGTTTTAAGGTGCTGAGAACCCACATCGCCTCGCGCGGCAAATCAGGCGCCAAGGCCATAAAGCTTTTTCGGTCTGAGATGTCGGCATCTACGTTGGCCTGCCCCGAAAGACGGCCAAGGTGAGCCTCCACCACCGGGGCATGGCGAATCCACCACCACCGGGTCACGGATTGATCGGTCATATATAAAAAACCGTCCTCAAAACAACGGCAATTCCTGCGATAACCAAGGCTTCTGAAATTTGTTGAGCGGCGCCAAGAACATCCCCGGTAAAGCCTTGGATTTGGCGTTGAGCCACAGTCCCCATAAAGGCGACCCCCAATGCCGCCAAGGCCGATGCAACCAAACCCGGCCCAATGCCCAAGGTTAAAATTGCGATCAAAATACCAATGGCTGCCGCCATGACGGCATTTTCGGTTTTGGGTACACCTGCGCCGTGGCCAAGACCGTTGCGGCGGGCCGGGGGCAAGGCGACCATCAACATGGGTAAGAAGGATCGGGAAAGCACATGAGCCGACAACACGGCGCCGGCGGCAAAGCCCGGACCGTTAAAGCCCGCCATGGACCCGGCCTTAAAACCCACGATCAAGACCAAGGCCATGACGCCAAAAGCACCGATATGAGAATCGCGCATGATGCGTAATTTTTGCGCCCGCGTGGACCCCCCGCCAAATCCATCCACCACATCGGCAAGACCGTCTTCGTGCAAGGCCCCCGTGACCACAGCAGCGGTGATCATAGCAACAAAACTGGCCGCCAAGGGATGCAAGCCAAGATTTGCCGCCAACCAAAGCGCCCCCCCTGACAAGGCCCCGATGGCAAGCCCCACGATGGGCCAGGCTCTTGTCGTATCTGACAAGGGTGTCATGTTGATACTTTTGTCGAGACTTGAATCTGGGTCTAAATCTGGGTCTAGATCTGGGCCTAAGTCTGGGCCTAAATCTGGGCTTAAATCTGGGCTGGTTATTGTTTCGTCATCGTTTTCGCCTCTTGAGGCAGTGTCGGCGTTTTCGAAAACGACCGATTTATTCCACCATTTGGGCAATGGAATGCTGGTTAAAAACATCCACGCCACGCTGAATTGATTCATCAAGCGGGTGAAAAAGCCTTCGTTTGTGGTCTCACCATGAATAGCGTCCGGTGCAAGACCTTCAACCTTATCTGATGACGTCATTTTTTTTGACGGTTTGTTGGCTGGTTTGTCGGCCATGGTGTTTAAATCCTCAAATTAATTGCCAGCACCTGTTTGCTCGGCCTATGTTAAGGGCATTCTTAACCTTGTGCGAGTCCCTAAAATGACAAAGCTGCCCAATATTACCTGCCTTGATGATGTTCGCCAAATTCTTGGTGATTTGCCCGGCCCTGATAGGAAAGCTGGCAAAGCTGCCGGTGAGCGCGAACCGCAACTGACAAAGCCTCGTAATTCCTTGGGAAGGTTAGAAAAATTGGCGGCGTGGACCGCCATATGGCAAGGCCGTTACCCGCCGCGCATGATGAAACCCAATGCCCATATTTTTGCCGGAAACCACGGCGTTGTGCAGCAAGGCGTGTCGGCATATCCACAAGACGTCACCAAGCAAATGGTCAAAAACTTTGAACGCGGGGGGGCCGCAATCAATCAATTGTGCGACACCTTTGGCGTTGGTTTGTGTGTGGAAAGCATGGACTTAGACAATCCAACCCAGGATTTTACGCTGGCCCCGGCCATGAGCGATGAAGAATGTGCCGATGCCATCCAATTTGGCATGAGCGTGATTGATTCTGGATCTGACATAGCGTGTCTTGGGGAAATGGGCATCGGCAACACCACCTCGGCCTCGGCAATTTGTCTGGCTTTGTTTGGTGGACGTTCGGTTGTGTGGACAGGCCCCGGTACGGGCATCGATCAGACCGGCATCAATCATAAAGCCGAAATCATCAGCCGCGCGGTCGGTTTGCACAAGTCAATAATGCACGATGGACTGGACGTATTGCGGTGCGTGGGTGGACGAGAATTGGCGGCCATCGTGGGTGCGGTGATTGGCGCCAGACTGCAACAAGTTCCGGTGATGTTGGACGGTTTTGTTTCCACCGCAGCCGCAGCCCCCTTGGCTGCTATGAGCAAACATCTTTTAGATCACTGTAAAGTGGGTCATGTTTCTCATGAGCCCGGCCATAAATTGCTTTTGGAAAAACTCGGCAAAGTTCCGCTTTTGGATCAAAATATGTGCCTGGGTGAAGCCACGGGAGCCGTTTTGTCCGTGGGTATTTTGAAAGCCGCAGTGGCGTGCCACAACAACATGGCAACATTTGCAGAAGCTGGTGTTTCAGAAAAAGATTAACCGCGTTCGATGCGGTGTTTAAGCTTTAACAGCTGACGACGGCGTTCATCTTCGGCGATGAGGTGTTCGATAAAGTGGCCCTGGAACAGGCGCATGCCGATGGAGCGTCCAAAATCAACGGCTTCCCGATCATCGCACCGGCACATAATCATCCGTTTGGAGCCAGTTTGTTGGACAATTTCTTGAAGTTTCTCATTCAAGTCTTCGCCGCCGTCGGCCAGCTCAAACGTCCAGTTCATCTTGACGTAATCAACGCCCAAACGATCCCGGTCGATCATCATAAGGTCTTCATAGGTTAGCCCATCCAAGCAAATGCGATAGCCTTTTTCCCGACAAAATTCATGGACAAAAAGAAACGCGCCATAATCTGCGAAAATATCGATTTTTTGCAGCTCAAGCACCATGGACCCCCGCCGGGCTGCTGATACGCCTTCGTCAAAAGAAATAAAATCGGGGCTCATTAATGTGGAAACGTTGACATTAAAGCTGATGTCGCCCGTCATCATCGAGCCATCCGATTTCGCCAGCAAGGATAAAATGCGTTTGTCCAGACTTTCGGTCAAGTATTGAAACAGCCACCGATTTGCGGTCAGGTTAATGCCCGGCATCATGGTTTCGCGAAGGTCTTGGATCGAAATATAAAGCTCGGAAAAGAGCGCTTCGGGGACCATTTTTTTGTCCACGTTGCAAATAAACTGTCGCCGCACCAGGCTGGTTAAGTCAGTGCGAAACAAGGCTTTTACGGCCCGGGACAAAATTTCTGGATTTAACGGATCACCGTGATCTTGACGGGCTTTTAAGGCTTCGCGGACGTTTGATCGCGCGCCCTTCTTTTTGGGCTGACCATCCTGGTCCCCCATGTCTTGAACCATTTTAAGCATGTCGTCGTATTCTGCTTCGACGTCAAACCAGGTGAGAAATTTCTTGCCACTTTTTTCTTCTTCTTCAAACAATTCATCGTCGGAAAACAGGTATTTGACCTTTCGTACCGTATCTTCCACGCGCATTTGGGCTTCGGATTTATAGATAAAAAAGATATCTAGGTTTTGCAGTTGAAACATTTGCCCCATCAAATCGGTGACGATGGCCTCGAAGCTATTGGTGGCGGCGCGAATGTGATGTTCGCGACGATTTGCAGGCTTTAAGCGGGAAATATTGATGCGCACCGCTTTGCGGCCTTCACGCCTGTTTTCCAGGCGCCGCAAATATTCCAGCAACAATTGTTCTTGGGTTCGACGATGCATGTGCGAAATTGTGGAAGATTTGGTTGCCATTACGCGGGGCCTCCTGAGCTTTGCATGATCACCAGACCTGAGCTTTGCATCATCACCAGATATATCATTTTAAAGCCCCCTTTGCGGCCATCGCATCGACCACTTTATCAATGAAGTGGCCTTGGAAGCATAATATGCCCAAACCCAAACCCCAACTTCGCCTTCTTCTGAATCCACACGCGACAACACCACGCTGCCCATTTTCATATTGGACAATACGGACTTGATGCGTGCGGTTTGCTCTTGACCAAGGCCGCCTTGCACTTCTGGACCCTAGTTGATTTTGATATAATCAGCTTTTAAATTGGTGGGGTTGAAAAAATCCAAAGTCAAGGGGTTGATCCCATCAATCAAAACGCTATAGCCCCGTTCTTGCAGCCAGTCCCTGACTTCAATATAGCCGCGCATATTCGAAAAGATATCGATCAGTTGCAGTTCAACAACGATTTTATCACTGTGGGCCCCAATGATGGAATCAAAGGCCAGAAAGGGGCGGCTTAAAACCGTGGATATGTTTAAATTGAGACTGACCGGGTAATCCATGATGGCGTAATCAAGTCTGGAAAGCACTTCAAGCACACGAGAATCAATGGTTTCTGACAAATATTGAAAAAGCCAGTGGCTGGAAAAAATGTTGATCTTGGGCGCAATGCGTTCGCGCAAGGCTCCCATAGAAATATAGTGTTCACGAAACGCCAGCTCTTGTTTCTTGTTGGCGCTCACCTTGACCGTGGGTTGGCGGTGGACCAAATCCCCGATGCGCACTTCAAGAAGTTTTTGGGTGATGTCTTGGAGCATTTCAGGAACGAGGTCCTCACCTTTCAGTTCTTTCGAGGCGCGGCCCGTGGTCGTGGCTTGATCGCGCTGGCTTTTTGTTTCTTCGGCGGCGCGATCAATGGCTTTAATCAAGTCGATAAAGTCTTTAAGGTCC
>JAESSV010000214.1 GCA_016763895.1 Magnetovibrio sp.
ATCAATGATTTCAACGTTTTGATCTAGGTTTTCTAACACATGCGCGTATAACAGACACAACGTTAAAGCACTGCCTCGGCGTGTTTCAATAACGGTTGAAATCAAAGTGGCGTCTGAAAGGGCGTCTGATTTCATTTCGGATACAAAACCATACCGTTTGGCGATGATTTCCCGTACGGATTCCAAAACAATGCTTAAAGTTTCGGTGTCAGATCCTATATAGAATTTGGCGTCCAAAATCAGCCTGTCAACGTGGCGTTGGTGGGGGCGAACGTCTAATAAATTGTTGCTATATTGGGCCAATCCCAAAGCCGCATCGATGAGGTTGATGTTATGATCCGGGCGCTGGCCGATGTGCGTAAGGTGGCTTGAAAGGGTCATTTTGGCTCTGCCGGCCTCGGGGCTTTTTTAACCCGGACATGACTGATGATGTGTTCAACATAAGGAATGGAACGGGCTTGGTCTTTAACCCGGTCCAATTCGGCTTGGTTTTGGGCAATGCCGATCAAATAGATTGTTGCCCCAACCGTTTCGATCGCATAATTAATTGCGAGCACCCGTTCGTCGAACGTCAACTTGGCTTCAAGCTGGGCGGTGATCCAACTGTCGCGGGCGGTGTTTAAAAAAGATCCATCTTGGGTGACGTGAATTTCATTGAGGACGTCTCGCGTTCCCGCAGCGGACCAGGCCAAACGCACCGCTTGGGCACGGTCATTTTCGGTGCTGACTTGCCCGGTGAGCAAAACGCGGCCTTCATAGACTTCAACGCTGACGTCTTTTAACAAGATGTGGTTGTTGCGTGTGAACAAATCAAAAATATGAGAGGACGTGCGCAAATCCCGCGCCACACCGTCGACGCCCCGTTCTTGCATGGCTGCCACACCCGAAACCGCCCCGGCGCCCACAATCAAGCCCACAGGCCCACAGGCCTGAACGCTAAACAACAGACTTAAGGCAAAGATGGGGACAATGGCAGATTTGCGAAGCATAAAATGTGTATCCTGTTCGGAATCAAAGGGCTTAAAGAAGCAGTTTAAAGCCAGGATGTTAAAATACCTTAACACTTAAGGACGCCAGGCATCATAAAGGATATGGACACCAAAAGGCCCCGTAACAAGCGCCACATCAAAACGGACGTCGAACGATTGCCATTGGGGCGCATATTTTAAAAAATGCTCTGCGGCGCGTTCAATGCGGGCCTTTTGCCGATCTGAAATGGCCTCGGCCGCTTCGCGTTGGGTGGAGCGGGCTTTGACTTCAACAAATCCGATGGTGTTTGATTTTAAGGTGATGATATCAATTTCACCAACCTTTGTTTTGTAATTTTTGGCTAAAATACGGTGGCCTTTCAGGCGCAGAACCAATCGGGTTAACGCCTCGGCCATATGCCCGCGTTTCCAAGCCCGTCTTTTTTGGGCGGTCTTGACCTTATTTTTCTTGGCCTCTACGTCAACAGGCGGTTTACTCATGGGGTGGCTCCCGCTAGGCTGCATGAAAATAAACTTAAGGTAACAGTTTTTTGACAAGGCTGCAGGGGCAAGATGACGCGTATGGTAAAAATTAAGACCCAAACCGCCCGCTTAAGCTTTGTGGTGGGTATCGTGGCGCTGTTGGTTGCGGCATGCGAGACCTTACCTTCCTTTCCTGGGATGAACAACCTGCCACCCAAAACAGAAACGGTCCCCAGGCTGGCGAACCCCAGGCTGGCTAACTCAGGTGTGGCTAACTCAGGTGTGGCCAACTCAGGTGTGGCGAAGTCAGGTCTTGAAAACCCTGCTGTGGGTAACGATAAGCCCGATCCGGCGGCTGTTGAGGTTGCACGGGTTTATCCTCAACGCCCGCGATTACAAACCGGGTTGCGACCGGCGCTAAAGCAATATGTTGATCCCCGCCCGCCGATGCTGCCGTCTTTGGAAGAATTATTGGGGCGCATGCCTCAGGCGAACACCGGACAAAGCTTTCGCGAACCGCCCCCGGTGCCCGCCACCAGAGGACGCCGAGTGGCGATTTTGCTGCCCTTAACCGGGGCCAATCAACGCATTGGACAAGCCCTTTTGAGTGCGGCTCAAATGGCTTTGTTTGAATTTGCCGATCATAATTTTGAACTTTTGGTACACGATACCCACGGCACCTCAGAAGGGGCCAGAGAAGCCGTACGTTTGGCGATTGCGGATGGCGCTTCATTGGTCGTCGGGCCTTTGTTGGCGTCTTCGGTGCGCGCCGTATCGCCCCTGGCAAAGGCTGCGGGCGTGCCTGTGATGGCCTTTTCATCGGATCGTACCGTGGTCGGTGGTGGGGTTTACACCATGGGCTTTTTCCCCGGTGACGAGGTCCGCAGGGTGGTTCGATTTGCCCGTAAAAAAGGCGCCGTGCGGTTTGCCCTTTTGGCGCCTCGCGGAGCCTATGGGCAAACTGTTTTACAAGCCTTGCAGACGGAAGTTGAGGCTTTAAGCGGTATTGTCACGCAAGTTCAGCTTTATGCACCCGGGGAAACAGATTTTTCTGCTCCGGTGAAACAGCTGGCAAATTATGATATGCGGCGTAAAGATTTGCTGGATCAACGGAAGATTTTAGAAGAACGAAACGATGATTTTGGCGAATTGGCCTTAAAACGATTGGAAAACTTTCAAACCTTGGGTGATCCCCCGTTTGATGCCTTGTTGGTGGCCGATGGGGGCAAGCGGTTGGTGGCGGTGGCGGCGTTGCTGCCCTTCTATGACATTGACCCCAAAAAAGTGATGATTTTGGGCACCGGACAATGGGATGAGCAAGGTTTAGGCACGGAACCCGCACTTTTGGGCGGATGGTTTGCCGCCCCTGATCCGGCGCGTCGCCAAGCCTTTTCAGACAAATATTTTGATGCTTTTGGGATCCGCCCACATCGTTTGGCAACGTTGGCGTATGATGCAACGGCCCTGGCTGTTGTTTTGGGGGCTCAAGATCGGGCCCGGGTTTATGCCCAAAATATTATGATGGACCCCACGGGCTTTACCGGTCGTGATGGTATTTTTCGCTTTGGCTATGACGGGGCGGTCGAGCGGGGTTTGGCGGTGATGCAGGTCCAACGCAAGGATGCTAAAGTCATTGACCCTGCCCCTTCGGCCTTTGTGAATTAAGAATCCACAACTCAGACCAATAATTTTTCGATAATCGCGCTCAACACCAAGCGTCCTTTGGTGGTGACCTTAAGGTGTGTCTTGTTCAGTTCGGCCAGGCCTTCGTCTTGTAACATGGCCAAATCTTCAGCATTAACTACGGTCAAGATATCTTGACCCGTTTGTTGGGCAAAATCCACTCGGCTGATGCCTTTGCTGAGGCGTAATCCGGCCAAGATGCGTTCTTCGATCCGGTCTTGGCCTGACAATACCCGCGTTTTAGCGACGCCGTGGCCTTGTGCCGCCACTTGATTTTGCCAACGCAACGGATTGGCAATTTGGTGATAGGCAGATGTTTTGCCGTCGTGGGTCAAGCGTCCATGGGCGCCGGGGCCGATGCCCAAATAATCTCCACCTTGCCAATAGTTAAGATTGTGGCGGCTTTCTTGGCCAATTTTAGCGTGATTGGAAATCTCGTAAGCGGGCAACCCGGCCTCATTCGTAAGTTCGCTGGTGAGCTGGAAAAAATCAGCCCCTAAATCCGGGTTGGCCTCGACGACGCCGGTGCGAAAAAAAGTCGTTCCGGGTTCAATCGTAAGCTGGTACAGCGACACATGGCCGTTGGTTAATTTTAAGACTTGTTCCAATTCATCATGCCATTCCGCTAAGCCTTGGTTGGGCCGGGCATAAATAATATCGAATGTGTAACGATCAAACGTGGCGGCGGCAATGTCGAGCGCGATCAAGGCTTCTTCGACGCTGTGTTCACGACCAAGATATTGCAAATCATCGTCATTTAAGGCCTGAATACCAACAGAAGTGCGGTTGATGCCGGCGTCTCTGAAATTGCGAAACTTTGCGGCCTCGATGGATGTAGGATTGGCTTCCAGGGTGATTTCGCAATTCTCTTCAAGGCCCCACTGAACGTCGGCGGCTTCGATAATAGCAGCCACCGTGCTGGGATCCATCAAACTGGGCGTGCCGCCGCCAAAAAAGATGCTGGATATAGAGCGATTTTTTGTTTGATCTGCAAAATGCTTAAGGTCCGTTAAAATGGACCGTCGATAGGTTGACTGATCTTGGAGATCAGGACTTAAAGCATGAGAATTAAAATCGCAATATGGACATTTGGACAAACACCACGGCCAGTGAATGTACAAGGCTAGTGATTTTGATTGTTCTACAACAGGTATCATAGGCTCATTCATAGATTTTCTTGAACCAATCGTCTTTCACACAAATTTGTTCAACGGCTTGTGTTGCGATCTCTAATGATAACTCTTTTGGCAGATCATTCAATCTTTCTCCGTCACAAGGTCAACATTATTCGCCGCTCGCAGGTGATCTTCCTTATGCCGATGGGCATATGGTTACAGGTCACAAAGCGAATGGTCGCAGTGGTCGTTGATATATACCCAAGCATAAAAAATTGGGCACAAACTGTGTTGCATCCAATTTTTTTTACTTAGTAAACAACTGATAAAAACGCAACGCCCTTAGGCTTGGATGTTGACATTTTGACCACGAGTTGCCGTAACGGACCCACCATCATCAGCATCCCCGTCATTTTCACGATCAGGACCGTCTGAAACGACAGACGATTGTTGTTGTGATTGGCTACGGATTGCATCTGTTGACAATGAGCGGACCGCAGAACTCGCGGTAGCTGAGCTGACTGAACTAATCATTTTACATACCTTTCTGTTGTAGTCATTTACACACACACTTCTTGTGTGATCATTTTCTAACACATTATTATTTGAATTACAAGTTTTTGTTCCATGTCTGCGAGCAAATAGGGCCGCGACTGCGACCAAAGAGGATAGCAATCCAATGCTTTACTGTTCCGCGTACCAAAATAAAGTTTTTCAGTCTTTGGTGTCATCGAAACAAGCTTGAACAAGCCATTGAAAAGCCTTGGCCCGATGGCTCATGGCGTGTTTTTGTTGGGGAAGCATGTCGGCAAAGGTGATGTCATGGCCTTGGGGGACAAAGACGGGGTCATACCCAAATCCTTTCGCCCCGGACGGCGGCCAGGTCATGTTGCCGTGCACCTGTCCTTCAAAACTTTCGCTGTGCCCATCCGGCCAGGCCAAGGTCAGGGCACAGGCAAAATGAGCGCTGCGATCTGGATTTCGTGACGCTTTGATCGCAGCCTCGACTTTTTCCATGGCGACGGCAAAGTCTTTGCCGGGTCCCGCCCACCGGGCCGACAAAACACCCGGATCGCCGCCCAAAGCCGTCACACAAAGCCCGGAATCATCCGCCAAGGCGGGTAGATTAGAGGCCTTGGCGGCGGCAAGGGCTTTGATTTCGGCGTTGGCGATAAAGGTCTCGCCGTCTTCGATGGGTTCGGGCAAATTCAATTGAGCGGCGGAAATCACATCCACGCCAAACGGCTTCAACAACGCGCCAATCTCGCGCACCTTGCCCGGATTGTGGCTGGCGATCACCAGTTTTGGTTCAATGAATTTGCGCGCCATGGGCATTAGTCCTCTATGTTTAAGGCTTTGCGTTGCAATTGAACCAAGTCGTGAACGCCTTTTTTGGCCAGCGCCATCAGTTCCATGAATTGTTCCTCGGAAAAGGGATAATCTTCGGCGGTGCCTTGAATTTCGACGATGCCTTTGTTGCCCGTGAGCACAAAATTGGTATCGGCTTCAGCCGCAGAATCTTCAATATAATCTAAATCCAAAACGGCGGTGTTTTGATACAAACCACAACTGACCGCAGCCACATGGTCCACCAACGGCACCGTTTCCATCAAGCCTTTGTTGACGGCATATTGCATGGCCAGGTGAAGCGCCACATAAGCGCCTGTGATGCTGGCTGTACGGGTACCGCCATCGGCTTGAATAACGTCACAATCAACCGTGATTTGGAGTTCACCCATGGCTTTTAAATCGGTGACCGCGCGCAAAGAGCGTCCGATTAAGCGTTGAATTTCCTGGGTTCGTCCAGATTGTTTGCCCCGTGCGGCTTCGCGGTTCATGCGGGTGTTGGTGGCCCGGGGCAACATGCCATATTCCGCCGTGACCCATCCTTTGCCGGTGCCGCGGATCCATGGTGGAACCCGTTCTTCCAAGGATGCATTGCACAACACGTGGGTGTCACCAAATTTAATCAAACACGACCCTTCCGCATGTTTGGAAAAACCGGTTTCCAACGTTACGGAACGCATTTCATCAAGGGCACGTTTCGAAGGTCTCATATTAATTGTCCTTAAAAAGATTGAATGTTGGGGGCAAGCTAACATACATTCGTTATATGATTACAGACCTGAACGCGCGTTCGCGTGAAATTTTTCGGCGCATTGTGGATGGATACTTGGAAACAGGCGTCCCGGTGGGATCTCGCACGCTCAGTCGCCAGCCGGGTTTGGATATTTCGCCCGCCACAATTCGCAACGTGATGTCGGATTTAGAAGACGCCGGGCTTTTATTTGCCCCCCATACGTCTGCGGGGCGCTTGCCCACCGAAGCCGGCTTGAAATTATTTGTGGACGGTTTATTGGAAGTGGGCAATTTAACGCAAGCCGAACGCCAGTCCATCGAAGGCGAATGCAAAGCGTCTGGAAAATCCCTAGAAGGCATGTTGGAATCCGCCACCCAGGCGTTGAGCGGGTTATCCCGTTGTGCGGGCATGGTGTTGGCCCCAAAAACGGGGGCGCCGTTAAGACACATCGAATTTGTGGCGTTGAACCCGGGGCGTGCCTTGGTGGTGTTGGTGACGGAAAACGGCGTGGTGGAAAACCGCATCATTGATTTGCCTTTAGACGTTTTGCCATCGGCCTTGGTTGAGGCCACGAATTATTTGTCCGCGCGCCTGGTGGGTCGAACCTTAGACGACGCCTTGGCCTCGATGAGGGTGGAACTTGACCAACACAAGGCCGACCTGGATCACTTGACGCAAAAAGTCGTCGAAGCCGGCATTGCCGTGTGGGGGGGCAGCACCGAATCAAAAGACGCCGCCTTGATCATTCGCGGTCAGTCAAATTTGCTCAACGATCTTGATGCCCAGGCCGATCTGGAACATATCCGCGCCTTGTTTGAAGCGCTTGAAACCAAAGAAACCCTATCGAACCTGATTGCCAGCGCCGACACCGCCGAAGGCGTGCAAATTTTTATCGGCTCAGATAATTCTCTATTTGGTTTGTCGGGGTGTTCAATGGTGGTCGGCCCTTATCAAGACAGCACCCAAGGCATCATTGGCGCCATCGGCGTGATCGGCCCCACGCGCATGAATTATGCCCGGATTATCCCCATGGTGGATTATACGGCAAAATTGGTGGGCAGGCTGATTGGGTAAGGGGCGGCCCACACCTCACTTGAGCCCAAAACTTTAGCTTGCCATACCCTTTTCCGCGTGTAAATCTATAATAAATCGCCCTCATTGCGGATAATCGAGGAGCCGACAGCGCGCAGAGGAGATTTACATGCCCGGAGCATACGCACATCTAACATTGATTAATTTAACCCACAACAAGGCCGATAACGATGCAGCGGTTCCTGTAAATGTAAAAATTGCCACAGGCGATCATTTGCAGTTTTGTGAATTGGGTGGCATTAGCCCGGATTATCCTTATCTAGACATTTTAGACAGCGACGCCGCATCTTGGGCGGATTTGATGCATTACACCAACACCACTCAGATGATTAGATCGGGTGTGCTTGCAGTGGCAAAAATGTCTGGCGATAAGCAATCGAAATGTTTGGCTTGGCTTTTGGGCTACGCGGCACATGTCGCGGCGGATGTGACCATTCATCCCATCGTAGAATTAAAAGTGGGCCCGTATAAAGGCAATGAAACCCACCATCGTATCTGTGAAATGCACCAGGATGCCTATATTTACAATGACCGCCTTAATCTTGGAAAAGTTGGATTGTCTGAGCATTTAGACGCCGAAAACAATGGTATCCAAGCGTGTCATCGGCCCGGCAATACGCACCGCATAGATGCGGCTGTTTTTGATCTTTGGAATACAATGTTAAAAGAATGCCATCCCGGTGTTCACAAATTAAATCCACCCAATATCGATTCATGGCATGACAAATTTGGCCCCATCGTGGACACAATCGAAGAAAGCAGCGCTCTTCCGGCGTTTGCCCGCCATGTCGCCGTTGACGCTGGGCTGACTTATCCAGAACCCGATGAAGTTGATAAGGCCGAATACGTGGACAGCCTTAAAACACCCGAAGGCAACATGACGTACGGCGATATTTTTGACCGTGCAATTGATAATGTCATCGCGTTATGGATAAAAGTTGGTCATGACGTTGCGGCGGGAAAAATTGATCAACTGGCCAGCCTTGGTGAATGGAATTTAGACACTGGGCGCGACGAATCTAATGCCTTGGTTTATTGGACGGAATAGGATCTTTTTATGAAATTCGTAGCTTTGAAAATGATGGCCTTAACGTTCGCTCTGTTGGTGAGCAGCGGCTGTGTGCATGCGGCGGGCAGCTCCTCTGAAGAACAACTTTCAGGCCTTGGTGCGGCCGTCACCAAAGTGAGCGCAGCTGTGAACACGACGGTTAAGTATAAAAGTCCACCCGCCGACCTCAAAGACGGTAAATTGCTGGCCTTTGCCACCGCGCATAATCCACGCTTGCTTAAAAAATTCGCAGATTACACGTTAAAGGCCCGCCAAGAGGGTAAGGCCTCTTCCGTTTTGATCTGTGATAAAAACGGCGAAGTGGCCCTCATCGAAGACGCGGGCTGTACGGCAAAGTTGGACTTATACATATGGAAAAATAGCCCAAATTCGCCCTGCGATTATGTCCTTGATTTGGCAAAGGTGTGCGCACAATAATATGCGGCATGTGGTCCAACACGACCGCGCCCCCATTCGGGCTTAGCCGTTGTTTCTTTATGGCTGGTTGATCTTGCTCGATACGAAGCGAATAAAACCTTTAAAATTTTACCGCGCAATGTGGATGGATACTTGGAAACGGGGGTCCCGGTGGGATCTGGCGCGCTCAGTCACCAGCCGGGTTGCCCCCAGGCGTTGAGCGGGCCTCAGGCATTTTCCCATTGTGTGGGCAGGCTGATCTATTAAGGGGCTTTAAAAGGCGGCTTTTCCCAAAAATTATTGCCCCTTGAACCTTAGGAAGAACGCTTTTGCGTTCGACTTAGGCAAGGGGCAATGAATTTGCAGGACGAATGCATTAGGCCTTTTTGATATCCGTCAGGAACTTTTCGACTTGCTTGGATAGCGTTCCCGCTTCGCTGCCTAACTCATGAGAGACTTCTAAAACACTGGTGGACGCCGCGCCGGTTTCGCCCGCCGCTTGCCGCACACCTTCGATGTTTGACGTGACATCTGCGGTGCCCTGTGCAGCTTGTTCAACATTACGCGCAATTTCTTGTGTCGCGGCGCCTTGTTGTTCAACAGCAGCAGCAATGGCAGATGATATCTCATTCAGTTCGTTAATGGTTCCGCCGATGCTGCCGATGGCGGTCACGGCTTCTTGGGTCGCGCCTTGAATCTCTGCAATTTGGGTGCTGATTTCCTCGGTTGCTTTTGCCGTTTGATTGGCAAGGTTTTTAACTTCCGATGTCACAACGGCAAAACCCTTACCCGCATCACCGGCCCGCGCGGCCTCAATCGTCGCATTCAAGGCCAACAAATTCGTCTGATCCGCGATGTCGGTGATCATGGCAACAACCTCGCCAATATTGTCGGCGGCTCCAGCAAGGCCCTGGATTTTTTGTTGGTGTCTTCGACTTCAACAACTGCCGTGCCCGTAATTGATGTCGATTGGGTCACTTGGCGCGAAATTTCTGTGATACTTGCGGCGAGTTCTTCCGAGGCTGTTGCCACCGTTTGAACATTCACAGAAGCTTCTTCGGCAGCCGTCGCCACAACAGAAGCTTGCTGGGAAGATTGCTCTGCTATCGCAGACATAGATTGTGCTGTTTCTTCCATGGAAAATGTGGATTGACCGACACTTTCCAACATGGTTGTTACATCCTTGTCAAAGGCAGTCGTAATTTTATCGCGTAACTCAACACGTTTGTCTTGTTCCGCTTGTTCGGCTGCTGCTTTGGCGGCCATTTCTTGGTTTTTGATGAGGTTTTCTTTAAACACCTGAACCGATATGGCCATTTCGCCAACTTCATCTTTACGCCCTTGGGCCGGAATCTCTGCGTTGGCATTCCCTTCTGATAAAGATTTCATGGCTTGGGTCATGCCTTGAACGGGCTTGGTAATTCCCCGGCCGATGAAGGTGCCGATGCCAAAGCCTAAGATCAACGTCAAAAGTGTTGAAATCAAAAATGTTCGTTCGACTTTGACCTCATCATTATTGGCTGTAATCAGAGCTTTTTCGGTAAAAGCATCAACCTCTTCCAATAAATCTGTGACTTCATTGATAAGTTTGATCTGTTCTTCTTCAACGGCTTTAATGACTTGGGTCAGTTCACTTTCAGCAGCACCGTTGTTAATTTTGTCAACGGCTAGCCGAACCGTGAGGTCATAACTTTCATGTTTTTTAGCGATCACATTGACTTGATCAAGAGCTCCTTTGAGTTCTTCTTTTTCAACGTCACTGATGTGGTCGGCTTGCAGGTCTTTATTGATAAGGTCCCGCATGGCAACCAGTTCTTCTTTGACCTTATTGCCGTAACTGAAAAACTCCTTTTCCACGTCTTTTAGGTGGCCATCAGTATCCTTGCCATAGCCAGACAGGCGTAAAATTTGTTCAAATCCGATAGATTGTTCCAAATTGTTAATTTCAATTTTCGTTAACGCAGCAACCCAAGGCATGTCTCGTTCAGCAATTCCCTGAATTTCAAAACCTAAACTTTTGACATTTGAAAATGCTATAGCAGACCCTATCCCTGCAATAGCAACGATGGTGAATACAATACTTTGGATTTTACTTCCAATTTTCCAATCACTGAAATTTAACATTAAACACGCCTCCCAATTTATTTGTTTCCCTATTATGACCTCTTTATGCCACTTCACAACATCATTCATGCTCGGTTCTTTACGTTCGTGGCAATTTTAAGGTTTCCAGGACCGCGCATGACCAAGGACCGCATACTAAGATTAGGAAACAATAACCTTAAATTGATTCAATAGCTTGACCAAGATATAGGGTTATTCTGTGTTTTCCGGTCGATCTATTTCCACGGATTAAACCTTGTTTCGGGTCCCGCGTCCCGTGTTTCGAGTGGCGGGCACAGCGTGCAGGTGGCCGCGGGCAGTCTGTATGGGCCTCATCAAATATTTTTGCCGTGCTGCAATGCAAAACGACATAAATACAAGAAACGTTTGGGCGGTTGATCGATGTTAATTGATATATTTATGTGACACCCCCTAAAGGGCTTGCGTGTTTGTTTGGACAGTATTGTTTTCGGGTTTTCGCCAGAGCGCAGGGTAATGAGCTAACGATTGAGTGGCATGAATTGGCACCGTATTTAACAGGCGGCCTCTGCGGCCGTGATTTTGAAAGATACATGACACGCTGCAAACAAGACCGTCACTTTAACTTTATAATGTCAATTATCGGCCAAAACAAATTATTAGGTGTAAATATGCAGGGTTGGTGATATTAAGTATTGATAATAAATAATTTTTTGGAACAGCTTGAGACATCCTCGAGACGTCCTTACAAAAGCCTATCAGGGAATATTCGGCATTTTCTTCGGGTTGGGGAAAGGTTTCCTTGATCAGGGCATACGCCTTTTTGCCGTAAGGTCTTGCGTCTTCCAGAAAATAGGCTACATACGGGTTTAACAGTCCTTTTTAATGAGAATGGCGAGATTTATGAGCGACCAAACCGTAGACCAACCAGCCCCGGATGCAGATCCAGATTTAAATACCCCAGTTGACGCCCCAGTTGACGCCCCAGTTGACGTCCAAGTTGACGCCCAGGTTGATGCTCAAGTTGATGCTCAGGCCGATATCGAGCGGGAACTTGAAGCGCAAGTTGAAGCGGCTCCCGAGCCCATTCAATTTGACGAGCCTGATTTTGAGGCCCAAATCGTCGATTTGAAAGATCAGCTGTTGCGC
>JAESSV010000215.1 GCA_016763895.1 Magnetovibrio sp.
AAAAATAGTGATTTGCGGGGCATCAAGGGAGTTATCAACCAGCTTTTTTTGAGGCAAGGTTAAATACAGGGCAGGGTTGATGGTGTCATGAGATAGAACTTTGTTGCCATCAATCTTTGTCCTCAATCCCCAATTATAGACACATCGGGCGAGTTCGCCGACTTGGCGAGCCGTTGTATTTCTGGTTTCTTTGATGTTATCGACGATGGCCTGAATTTGATCGTCTGTAACGACAGTTGCGGGGACGTTGTCAAGAATAGGCTGGATTTCACGTTCAAACAGGCCGCGCTGATTGTAAAGTGTACGTTTCCCAAGGTTGTCATTGTTCTGAAAGTAAAGCTCAAACAGTTCTCCAGCACTCATTTCGTCGCCCATACACACCTGTTCAGAAGGAGCAAGAAGATTTTTACGGGATTCCTCGCGGTCCCAAACGGGGTCCCGTCCGTCGGCAACCTCACCAGCAAGGACCTTTGCCTTGGATCGGGCATCATCTAAATCAATTGTGCCGACATTCCCGATGGTCATTTTTCGTTGAGTGTTGGTTACGCTTCTATAAACGAAAATCCATTTGCGTGAACCGGCCTTGCGAACCCGAATACCAAAGCCAGTGACGTCAGAATCCCAGATAATGTAATCCAATATGTGTGTATTCATAATTCATAGCACCTGAGCATCAATTGGGCAGCAAAATGTTAAAAGTTCAGAAAAGGGGATTCATAGGCTGATTTTTGGCATAATGGCTGTTTTGTTGGCTTTATTGACAAAATTTGTGGAAAGTTAAAAACACAAAAGGTCACTCAGCCTCAATTTTGGAATAGGGAGACAGGTTCAAATCCTGTCTTCCCGACCAAAAAATTAAGGGCTTAGCTGGAAACAGCTAGGCCCTTTTTTGCGTCCCCACGGTTATACAGGTTTCAGATTCTTACGACTGGTCTGTCGATGAAAACAACCCATTCCTTAAAAGTAATACTAAATAACCTTTCACTTTAAAGTTATATTCTATGTACAATAAATAAGATTTTAAATCTTGGAGAGGTCATAGCGCATAAAAATTTATGATTTAATATTTTATCAATAACAAAAAGGATGGTTTCATGAAATTCAATATTTCGGGACGTTTATTCGCGGGTTTTGGTGCCGTAGGCCTGGTTTTAATGCTGGCGATTAGCACCACCTACTTTAAAGTTTCAGATATTAATGTTCACACCATTCGCGTTCAAGATTTGCGAACGCCGACCTCAGATGCCAGCACAGACATTACAAAAAACATTTATGCTTCCCTCGCAGCCTTACGGGGCTACATGCTAACGGGTAAGGCTGCGTTTAAAACACAGCGCGCCGATGTGTGGGCGAGCATTGATGAAAATATAAATAATATGGACGTGTTGTCTGTGGCTTGGACCAATCCTGCCAACGTCGAAAACTTGCGCGTTTTTAAAGGCATTCTAAACGAATTTCGCAATGCTCAAAACCGAGTCGAAGACATCGCCAAGACCCCCCAAGAACAACCTGCAACGTTGATGTTGGTGACCAAGGCCGCCCCTTTGGCTTTGATCATGGTCTCAAACATTACCAAAATGATTGATTTAGAGCTGCAAGGCAAAGGCGGTACGCAAGGTGATCGGATGCAAATCCTTGGCATGATGGCGGATACGCGCGGCACACTCGGCCTTGGGTTAGCGAATATTCGGGCGTATCTTTTGACTGGGGATGAAAAATTTGCCCAAAAATTCGACAAACTGTGGGCGAAAAACACCAAACGATTTGGCGATCTTTCCGCACAAGCTTCCACGTTATCGATTCCGCAACAGTTAGCCTTTAAATCTTTTTCTGCCAAGCGTAAGGACTTTTCGGGACTGCCTTCCAAGATGTTTGCCATTCGAGGGTCGAAGAAATGGAATATGGCCAATTATACATTGGTTACCGAAGCTGCGCCCCGTGCTGGAAAGTTGTTAAACATGTTGCTGGGCACCAAAGATGCCTCTGGCGTGCGCCAAGGCGGCATGAGAAATAACCAAAAAGTGTTGCTGGACAAAGACCTAACAAATGTAAACGAATCCGTTGATAACCTTTTGCTTACAGAGGAATTTTTCCTTGTGATCGGGCTGGCGCTCAGCGCAGGCATAGCTTTTATTATTGGTCGGAGCATATCGGTGCCCGTTAAAACCATGACAGGGGCCATGAATAAATTGTCGGATGGAAATTTAGAGGTGGATATTCCAGGACAAAACCGCAGCGATGAAGTTGGTGGTATGGCCTCATCGGTTCAGGTTTTTAAGGAAAATATGATCCGAGCTCGGGCGCTGGAACGCGAACAAGAAGCCCGGCAAAAACAAAAAGACAATCAACAAGCCCAAACCAATCGTGGCATCAATTCCTTTCAGTTAACCGTTTTGGCCGTTATGGAAGAATTAAAAAAATCTGATAAATTCATGACCGATACCAGCAGCAAGTTGATGGCGGGTGCCCAGGATTCCAATGAACAAGCCACCACCGTTGCCGCCGCTGCGGAAGAAGCATCCGTAAATGTTCAGGCTGTGGCAAGTGCGGCTGAAGAATTGTCGGCATCTGTCCAGGAAATTTCTCGGCAATCGAGCGAATCAACGCAGATCATTACCGAAGCCGTAACAGAAACAGAATCAACAATTAACAATATCAAAGAGTTGGAAAATTCTGTTTTGAAAATTAATGATGTTGTGTCCTTGATTACGGACATTGCGGATCAAACGAACCTTCTGGCCTTGAATGCGACCATCGAAGCCGCACGCGCGGGGGATGCTGGAAAAGGCTTTGCCGTGGTGGCCTCTGAGGTTAAAAACTTGGCCAATCAAACCGCCAAGGCCACGGAAGACATCAGCAGCCAAATTAATGAAGTTCAGCGTTCAACGGAAGTCTCGGTGAATTCGATCAGCCGGATTTCACACGTGATTAATCGTGTTAATGACGTTTCAGCTTCTATTCAAGTGGCTATGGAACAACAACAGGTGGCGACAAGTGAAATTGCTAAAAATGTTGAGCAAGCGGCAACGGGAACGGCGGATGTTTCTTCGGCCATTTCTTTGGTGAGTGCGGCGTCTACGGCTTCGATCAGCCTGGCTCAAAACATTCAAGAATCTTCTGATAATCTCAGCGAGCAAACGGTCAATCTCAACACCGATGTTGCTCAGTTTTTGTCAAAAGTGCGGGCCGCAACGCAAGGGGATGCTGAAGACCTGATTGCATGGAATGATGATATTTCTGTTGGTAATACGACCATTGATGGGGAACATAAAAATCTAATTTCCATCATCAATGAATTGTATCGGGGCATCATTTCCGAAGACGATATATCGACCCATGATCATATTTGCCTGGAATTAAAAAAGTACACCGATTTCCACTTTGGTCACGAAGAAGAGCTTATGGCAGACCATGGCTACAAAGACCTTGAGGCTCACGCCCTTCAACACAAAGGCTTTATCAAGCGCCAAAACACGCTGTTGGATAATTATCGTACAGGAAAACCAGAATCGAGTGAAAAGTTGCTGAATTTCCTGGGCAGTTGGTGGACTTCACATATTAAACTATCCGACGTTAAGCTCGCAGATTCTATCCGTGGGGAAGGCTCATAAAATAGGCGTCTTAAATAAGATTCTTAAATAAGCTCGCCGAGAGGTGGACGATGAAACGTCTCGATGCCGCGATGTTGATGATAATGATCCTTGTGCCATTTTCCGTTTTGGCACAAGAGGTCGTGATCGGTGATCGCCCACAACGCGGACCTGAATATTTTGTTCCTGATCCTGAAAATATTCAGATCGAAGTCTGGTCCCAAGACTTAAAGGCCCCGTGGTCCTTGGTTTTCCTGCCCGATGGACGGGCCTTGGTCAGTGAACGCCAAGGCACCATCCGATTGCTGTCTCAAAATGGCGACTACGACGAGGCGCCCTTGTTAAACATGGATGTGGCCGAAGATGATGAAAGTGGTTTGATGGGACTGGCCCTTGATCCCAATTTCCCCAAGGCCCCATTTGTTTATGCCATGCGCACGTTTCGCCAAGGCAAGACTTGGAACAACGAAGTGCTCAGGCTGTTGTTTGACGGTCACAATTTGTCTTTAGACAAAAAATTAATCGCCAATATTCCAGCCGGCAACAACCACAATGGTGGGCGCATTGGTTTTGGCCCAGATGGTATGCTTTATGTGGGCACGGGGGACATCTTTGAACGGCGTTTGGCCCAAGATTTAAAGAGTCTGGCGGGTAAAATTTTGCGCCTCACCCCCGAAGGTTTCGTTCCCTCAGATAATCCTTTTCCAAGATCGTATGTTTGGTCTTGGGGGCACCGCAATGTTCAAGGGCTGGCTTGGGACCCAGATACCGGGGCTTTGTACAACACCGAACACGGACCATCGGGGGAAGTTGGTTTCGGAGCCTTTGATGAAGTTAATGTGGTCGTAAAGGGGGGCAATTTTGGCTGGCCCCGTGTGGTCGGAGCCGCAGGTGAGGCGGGTCTGGTTGATCCCATTGT
>JAESSV010000216.1 GCA_016763895.1 Magnetovibrio sp.
CAACAAAATGGCATTGTTGACCACGATTCCGACCAAAATTATGAAGCCCAATAGGGTCAACATGTCGAGGGGTTGATGAACAAAAAGGTTCAAAACGGCAAGTCCTCCGACACCGCCGGCGGTTGCCAACGGAACCGACAACACAATGATCAACGGATAAAGAAAGCTTTCAAACAAAATGGCCATCACCAAATAAACGATGATGATCGCGATTGAGATGTCGAAAACCATGGCGTTCCAAGCCTCGGAAAGTTTGTCGGCGGTGCCGGCCAAACGCATGCTCATGCCTTTGGGTAAGCCTTCTTTTTGAAAAACATCAATGACTTGGGTTTGCAACATTTGTATGGCGTCTTCTAATGGCAGATCCAAAGACGGTCGGATTTGCAAGGTGACGGTGCGTTCACGGGCCAGGTGACGAATTTCCGTGGGCCCGGACGTCACGCGAATTTCAGACAAGGCCCCGATGCTAAGAATGTCACCTTTGCGGGTCGAAATGGGCAAGTTGTTGATGCCTTGGGTTTGTGTGATGTTGTTGTTGGGGCCTTTCAAGGTCAGGTCCATGCGCCGACCATCCACGGTAATTTCAGCCACGCGCAAGCCATCGTTAAACGCATCGACGGTCTGGCTGAATTCTTGGGCGGTTATGGCGTTGTCGGCCAAGCGGGCGGGATCGGGGAAAATACGCAGTTCCGGAGCCCCCAATTCCAAACCCGGTATTGGCCTTAACTGGTGACCGTCTTTGCGCGGCAATATTTTCGAAACAAGACCGGTGGCGCGCAAAGCCACGTGCAGGACGGTTTCTAATTGAGGACCTGAAATATCCAAATTGATGGATCGCCCCCCGCCGACGGCGCGTCCGAACAAAGAGGGCTGAGTGATAAAGCCAAAGGTTCCGGGTTCGCTGAAAATGGGTTTGCGCAAAACAGGAATAAGTTCCGAGGCGCGCGCGGGTTCAATGCTGCTGGCCCCTATAAAGCTTCCGGAATTGTGGGCAACAAAAAAGAAATTATCAATTTTAGGCGGTTCACCCGGCTTGGATTCAGGACCGGTTTGGGACGCCCATAAATGACGCACGGCATTTTCGACGCGTTCAGCAATTTTGGTTGTGGTGGCTAAATTATACCCAGGTGGAGGCAGAATGCGGCCAAAGATCAGGTTGCGGTTGCCTTCGGGCAGGTATTCAAGTTTGGGTAAAAATAAAACCGTTGCAAGTGCCATCGTGCCACACAAAATCGTGACCACGCCGAGGGCGCGTTTTTTGTTGTGAATAACGGATTGGGTGAACCTTAAAACCCGGTTGGTAAAGGCCAGGGCGAATGTATCCACAAAAGCCAACGTTGGCACCTTGGTGTATTCGGGTTTTCGCTGAAAAAGAAAATTTGCCAAGGCCGGGATGACCGTAATGGCGACCACCAAAGACAAGGTGACGGAAATGGAAATCGCCACCGCAATGTCGCGAAACAACTGCCCGATTTCCAAGTCCATGATTAAAATTGGGGTGAACACCAAAACGGTTGTCAGGGCCGAAACCAATACGGCTCCCCACACTTGTTGGGCGCCTAAAAAAGCCGCCTCTGTTGGGGATTTTCCGGCTTGGCGAAGCCGGTAAATATTTTCAAGCACGACGATGGCGGCATCCACCACCATGCCCACGGCAAACGCGATGCCCGCCAAGGAAATCACATTTATGGATCGGCCCAAGGCTGACATGGCGACGAACGATCCAATCACCGATATGGGAATGGCCAAGGAAATAATTAAGGTTGCCGCACCTGAACGCAAAAACAACAAAAGGATCAAGGCCGCCATGGTGCCGCCGACCAGAATGTTTTGTTGAACCAGTGTGATGGCTGACTTTATATATACGGTTTCGTCATAAATTTGCTTCATCACCAAGCCTTGATCGGGCAAGGCGGTGGCGTTGAGGTCCCGCACGGCCGCACGGATGCCGACCATGGTGTCCATCACATTGGCGCCGGATTCTCGGATCACATTCAAGGCCATCCCCGGTTGTCCCAAACGCCGGATCGTCGCGGTGGGTTCTTTAAAGGAAAACGAAACCTCGGCAATATCGCCTACGGTCAGCCGCGACTGTTGCCCTGTGACGGGGTCCGTTTGGCTCAATAAAACCACGGCTTTGACGTGTTCGGGGGTGGTGAGTTCGCCTTGGGTGCGGACAATATAGCGGCGTTTGCCTTCATCGACGGCTCCGGCTGAGGCCGATGAATTGGCGGCCCGAAGCGCTGTGGCAATTTGCGGCACCGTCAAACCAAACTGGGCCAAGCGTTCCGGCGTTATGACCACGACCATTTCGCGTTTAACGCCCCCGTACACATTGACGCGCGACACCCCCGGCACGCGTTCGATCATATCTTGAACGGTGTTTTCCACAAAGTCGCCATGGTGCGCCATGGGGGTTGTGTTGTCGGGCGTGCGCACCAAGGAAAACCATGCGATGGGTTTGTCGTCGCTGCTGGATGATCGAATAGCAGGCTTATGCGCTTCGTCGGGGTAATTGCTGATTTGATCCAGGCGGTTCGCCACCAACAACAAAGCTTTGTCCATGTCTTGGTTGATGGAAAATTCTAATGTAATGCGCCCCCGTCCCGTTTGGGAAGAGCTGGAAATTTGATCCAAACCCTTCAATCCCCGAAAGACATTTTCTTGGCGGTTCACAATTTCGCGTTCAATTTCCGCCGGTGCTGCTCCGGGCCATGCCGTGGTCACGGTGAGCACCGGCTTGCGCACATCGGGAATCAATTGAATGGGAATCGAATTCAACGCCATAAGGCCAAACATCACAATCATCGACACGGCGGCAATGACGGCGATGGGGCGCCTTATGGATTGGCGAATAATATTCATGGAACGGTCGCGTTGGATGTTGGGGCGATATTGGCTTTGACCTTTTGCCCCGGACGCAAGCGTTCATTGCCGCGAATGACCACCAAATCTCCGGCGTTGAGGCCATTGATGACGGAAAATCGTCCGCCCACGGCGTCCCCCAATATGACCGACCGGCGGTGCGCGACACCCTTTTCAACAACATACACCATGTCCCGACCATTGCGATTGAGTATGGCGTCTTTGTGCACGCTCAACACATTTCGGGCCGCGCCCATGGGAACAGCCAAGGTCACGCTTTGGTTGGTGGCCAAAGTCGCCATATCGGCGGTGTTAAAGTTTGGTGTGAAACGGACCAAACGGGTACGCGTAAGGGCGTTTTCATCGGGCACAATGGCGCGCACTCGGGCTTGAAAGCGTTTCCCGTTCGGCAGTTGAAATTGAATATCGGAGCCGGGCGCCAGGCCCGCAAGACGGATCGATGGAACTTGGGCTTCCATTTCTAAATTTTGATCGTTGACCAAAGTGACAACGGGTTGGCCCACCTTTAAAAAGGTTCCGACTTCGGTATGACGGACAGATACCACCCCATTGTACGGCGCCCGAATGGTGGCATTGTTCAGGTCAATCTCCGCCAGTTTTAGATTGGCTTGAGCTTGCCCAAGGCTGGACTGGGTTTCCATGGCCGCACTTTTTGCTTTGACCAATTCCAGTTTGGCATCTTCGAAACGCGCTTTGCTGAAGGCCGCAGATTTTCGTAAACGTTCCAAACGCTTGAGGACTTGGCGGCGCAAACGAATGTCGGCCTTGGCGGTCATCAGGGCCGCTTTGGTTTGAGCGACTTCCGCCACCCGCAGTTCCCGTGCCCAATGCAAACGGTCTTGGGACAGTTCCGCTAAGGTGGTGCCGCGTGCGACGCGATCCCCAATGTGCACGAACATCTTGACCACAACGCCGTTCATCAAAGCAGAGACCACGCCCGATTGGCGGGCCAACAGGCGTCCGATTATGGGGACTGTTTGGTTGAAGGACGCGGCCCGAACTTCATCCACGTCCACCAAAGTTTTTTTCGCGCCGTTGTCTTTAGGCTGTTGCGCCAATGTGGGTGAGGCGGCCATCAATAAGGCCCCGACCAGCAAAAAAAGACCAAAGCTTGACCATCGACCAAAGCTTGACCAACGACCTGAGCTTGACCAACGACCTGAGCTTAACCACCAAAACGTCATTAGGTTGAGTCTCCCTGAACGCATAATACAAGAACGCATAATACAAGAATGCATAATAATGGGGCACAAGCGAAGGACAAAGACCGCGCGAGGCCGTCTTAAATAATCTTACTCTGGATTAGAAAATTTGCAAAACGGGCGTTGGCTTGCGGCTTTAAAGCCAGACGTGCCATATCGGGCCAAGGCGGCACGATCCACATATTCGTTGCCGAACATGCCATTGAGCAAGTCGCGTATTTCTCTTTCGGCTGTGCTGATTTCATCAATCCGTGCGGTGCGGTCTTGGGGCAAGGCATTGCTGAAGGCAACCATAATGCGATCCGACATGCTGGGCACGCGCGCACAAACCGAAGCAGCCGTTTCCGTGTCTTGAACATACAATATCACCGAAAAGAACGCCGGTTTAAAGCGTGCGTTAGTTGATATCAATGGCCATTTTATGACCTTTAAGAGAACGGCAACATTGGCCGGCTTTGGGGGGGCTTCTGGCGTCCCCATTATATTTGCGGACTCTGTTGGCACGCTGTCATAGGATCGTTTGTATGTGCTTTTGGTCTGGCCGAACTTTGCGGCGTGGATGCTGGAACCGCCGTCGTTGGTGCCCATCATCAAATAGAATGCCCCAGCAATAATAGCGATGATCAGCCCAACCAAGGGCAACAGAATTTTGAGTTGGAACACTCCGCTGGTGTTCCAAAACAGGCCGCTGCGGCGGTCAATGGCGGCTCCGGCGGCCTTGCGGTCGACAAAATCGCGCGCCAATTTGATGCGTTCGTTTTTGACTTCCCGCAAAAGCACGGAGACGTCTTCGTGAATGCCAGACAAGTTGTCTGCATGATTGGTTAAGATGGTTTTTAAGCGATGAATATTTTGTTGGTACAGATCAAGGTCATTGCGGCGTGAAAAAAGTTTTTTAAGGATGACCGTTGTTGTTTTTTCAATCGCGTCCTTCGTATGGGCTCTTTTTATCAGGGAAATAAAGCCGATGCTTGGATCTTCAAATACGACTTCCCAATCTGTTGTGCCGTCAGGTGTCTTTGGCCACGTTGCTTTGGGGTGGTCTGCCATGATGTTTGAGCTTACATATCTGATTGAGAATCATACGATAAGAGAAATATTATGGCATTCTAAACGATAATAATAAACATAAGTG
Organism: Magnetovibrio sp.; assembly: GCA_016763895.1. Taxonomy (GTDB): domain Bacteria; phylum Pseudomonadota; class Alphaproteobacteria; order Rhodospirillales; family Magnetovibrionaceae; genus JANLGW01. Next base: position 5,224 of record JAESSV010000216.1, read on the forward strand.
TTGATAAACACGTGGAAATCAAGATTTATAGACTTACGAATTTATGTTGGATTTTTAATATGCTCTCTTTTCGCGCGTCTAACTTTACGTTTTCACCTTTGCTGTCTTTGGTGCCGGGCCTTATGTTGTTGGGGGTCTTTAGCATTGACGGCAAGGTTTCTGGCGTTGAAGCCTTTTTGTGCGCGCTTGTGGTTGTTGCCGGCGGTGTTTGGGCGGGCCTGAAATCGGCGCGCACCTTGCCGGGAACCCTGGGCGGCGCTTTGGATACGACCAAGGTCGACACAGCCCTGGCTTCGGCAATTTTAGACGCGCTTCCGGATCCGGTCTTGTTATTGGATCGGCGCCGACAAGTTTTGGCGTCTAATCGGGCGGCGGACACTTTATTGGGGGATGGCATCCATGGCCGCGATGTTTGCTTGATTTTGCGCCACCCAGACGCTCAACAAGCCGTGAACGAAGCCTTAAAAGGATTAATGACGGCCAAAGGCATCGAAATATTTTTCGATAGCCCCGTGCGTCAAGCCTATCAGTTGCAGGTGATGGAAATTCCAAAGCAAGCTTCTGCATCGGTGCGGGCTGTTTTGGCCTTGCATGATTTAACCACCCTTAAACACGCTGAAGATATGCGGGCAGATTTTGTCGCAAATGTTAGCCATGAACTCAGGTCGCCCTTGTCCGCGTTGACGGGATTTATCGAAACGTTGCAAACCACGGCCAAAGACGATGTCGAAGCGCAAGCCCGTTTTTTGAAAATCATGGCTGGCGAGACACATCGCATGACGCGGCTAATCCGTGATTTGTTATCGTTGTCACGGATCGAAGTTAATGAACATATTCGCCCCACCGGGCGGGTCTGTATCGCCGATATTATTTCTACGGTTGCTCAATCGCTTGAGCTCAAGGCGGCTGAAAAAGGCGTAACCATTGAAACACATGTGCCCGAATCCTTGTCCTTTGTTACGGGCGATGGGGATGAATTGCATCAAGTGATACAGAACCTGGTCGACAACGCCGTGGCTTATGGTGCATCCAATACGTCCGTGATCGTGAAGGTCGAGAGTTTGGAAAACTTTTCCGACAGCAAAGCCGCGGGTGTGAATATTTCCGTGGAAAATTGTGGCGACGGAATCCGCGAAGAACATGTGTTGCGCTTGACCGAACGTTTTTATCGCACCGACAAGGGGCGGTCGCGCGATATGGGCGGGACCGGGCTTGGTTTGGCCATTGTGAAACACATCGTGAATCATCACCGGGGCCGCTTGATCATCAACAGCACCTTGGGAAAGGGCAGTACTTTTTCTGTTCAATTGCCGACGCAAGATTAATATCCCCTTTACAATCAAGCTTATGAGTGACGTCACATAAGTGTAACATTTCTTTCATAAAACAGTCTCCGAACAAGCCTAGTTTTGCGCAGTGACATGTTGTCACGACCTGTTTTTAACCTAGAGGAGTTACACTCGATGTTTACGAAAACCCTTGCGGCAGTTGCATTGGCCAGTATTGCCTTTGCTGGTACCGCTGAAGCTCGCGACCAAATCCGTATTGTTGGATCGTCAACCGTGTTTCCATTTTCCACAGTGGTTGCCGAACAATTTGGCAAAACCACAGCCTTCAAAACCCCCGTTGTTGAGTCCACCGGTTCTGGCGGCGGTTTGAAATTGTTCTGTGCTGGTGTTGGTGATCAACATCCCGACATCACCAATGCATCACGTCGCATTAAAGCCAGTGAAGTTGCAAAGTGTGCAAAAAATGGCGTCACTTCAATTACCGAAGTTAAAATTGGTTATGACGGCATCGCAGTCGCCAATTCAAAAAAGGCTCCTAAGTTTGCTTTGACACTCAAAGACTTGTTCCTGGCTTTGGCGAAAAACGTCCCAACCGGTACAGATGGTCAAACAATCGCCAACCCAAACAAAACTTGGCACGATGTACGCTCTGATCTTCCCAACGTAAAAATTGAAGTTTTGGGCCCACCACCAACGTCCGGCACACGTGATGCTTTTGCTGAACTTGCTATGCAAGGCGGCTGCAAAAAGTTCCCATGGATTAAAGCTTTGAAACATAGCGACAAGAAAGCTTTCAAAGTATTGTGCCACACACTTCGTGAAGACGGCGCTTACATTGAAGCCGGCGAAAACGATAACTTGATTGTGCAAAAACTTGAAGCTAACCCAGACGCACTTGGTATCTTCGGCTTTAGCTTTTTGGATCAAAACGCTGACAAAGTTCAAGGTTCTTCCATCAACGGTAAAGACGTAACGTTTGATAACATTGCTTCCGGCGATTACCCTGTATCACGGGCGCTTTACTTCTATGTTAAGAATGCTCATGTCGGCAAAGTCCCTGGTATGCAAGAATATGTATCTGAGTTTACATCTTCTAAAGCTTGGGGCGACGAAGGGTATTTGGCTGACAAAGGCTTGATCCCAATGCCAAAAGCAGAACGCGCTAAATTTAGCGACGATGCTAAGTCACTTGTTCAGCTGAAAATGTAGGGTTGATGCGAAATCGACGCGGACAAAAGAATAAGGAGCTCGCGATCAAAGTACTCTTGATCGCGAGTTCTCTCGTGGCCATATTAACGACGGTCGGTATTGTTGCC
>JAESSV010000217.1 GCA_016763895.1 Magnetovibrio sp.
AAAAAGCCGCCGCGTTTTTCAACGGGGCGGCTTTTTGCAACAATCATTAACTTAGCGGCGTTAATTTAGCGGCGATCACCAAACAAACGCAACAACATGATGAACAAGTTGATAAAGTCGAGATACATCGTCAATGCGCCCATAATCGCTTTTTTGGTGATGGCTTCATGCCCATCATCGGCCGTATACATCAATTTGATTTTTTGGGTGTCATATGCGGTCAAGCCGACAAAAATGCCAACACCCGCAATGGAAATCACCCAATAAAGCATGGGGCTGTTTAAGAAGATGTTCACCACGGACGCGATGATCAAGCCAATTAAGCCCATCATCAAAAATGATCCCAACCCTGTCAGGTCTTTTTTGGTGGTATAGCCATACAAGCTCATGCCGGCAAAGGTGCCCGCCGTAATGAAGAACACGCGCGCGATCGAAGCGCCCGTGTACATCATAAAGATAGATGCCATGGATACACCCATGACAACGGCAAAGACCCAAAAAACGGCTTGGGCGGTTTGCGCGCTCATTTTATTGATGCCAAACGACAACACCATAACAAATGCCAACGGGGCCAACATGACCACCCAAGATAAAGGGGTGCCGAAAATCAATTGCAACAGGGATTCAGATTGCGCCACGGCCATTGCGGTGATGCCCGTAAGGGCCAGGCCGGAAGCCATATAGTTATAGACCCGCAGCATATAAGCGCGCAGACCCATATCAATGGGCCCAGCTTGAGCGCGAGCTCCAGCTTGAGCCCCTGTGCGTAATGTGGTTTGATGGTCGCGTTCGAAGGCCATTTGGCTATTTCTCCATACGTGTGAAAACTTATATCTGTATCTAATATGTCAGAAAATTAGGGCAAATCAAGGGCACAATGTAACATTTTTCATCCTATTCGTTGCGCAGATGCTTCGATGCTTTTTCGCCCAAGGCTCGCCAAGTCCCGAAAAACCCGATTAAAGTCGTAAACGAAATGGCGGCAATAATGGTGACGACGACCTGCAAGGGTAAAAAAGACCACGTCATGGCCATGACGTATTTTATGACCGCCCACGAAATTAATGTGCCGACGGTTCCCCCGACAAGTCCGGTAAACAAACCCAGCAGGCCAAATTCCAAAAGAAAAGCCGCCATAATTTGCCGTCGGGTGGCGCCCAAGACCTTAAACACAACACTGTCATAGACCCGTTGAGATCGAGCCGCCGCGATGGTTCCCGCCAAAACAATGATTCCGGCCAGGACCGTAAGGCTTGCGGTGCCGGTAATCGCGGCCCCGATGCCTGCGATGATGCGGCTTGCGGCTTGCAAAGCATCTTTGATGCGAATGGCTGAAATGTTGGGCCAATGGCTGGCTATGGTGCGGTCGATTTCAATTTCGGCGGCCTCATCAGCCTTAATGGCGGCAATGTGCGTGTGCGGCGCCCCTTCCAAAGTTCCGGGGGCAAAAATAATAGCAAAATCAAACCGCAATGTGCGCCAGTTAATTTTTCTAAGCGATCCAATGGTTGCTTGAATATCACGGCCCATGATGTTGAGGGTCAAGGTATCGCCCACGCCCACGCCAAATCCATCGGCGACGTGGGCATCAAAAGAAATCAGCGGTGGGCCGCTATAATTTTCATCCCACCATTTTCCGGCGGTGAAAATCGTGTCTGGGTTGGGAAATTTGGCATAGGTGAGGGCGCGATCTCCATTGACCGCCCACCTGACACCGGGTTTGATGTTCGCCTTGTCCACCGAAATGCCGTTGATTTTAACAATGCGCCCGCGCAACGAAGGTTTGCGGGTAAGGTCGCTGGTGCCGGGAATGGCGCTTAACAGCTTGTCAAATTGCTCGGCCTGAGCCGATTGAATGTCGATAAAGAAAAAAGCCGGGGCTTTCTCGGGAATGGTTTCAGACACTTGGCGCGCAATGTTGCCTTGAATCAAGGCCACCGCCACCAATACCGATAACCCCACGCCCAAGGCCAAGACCACGCTGGGTGTGGATGTTCCCGGTCGATGCAAATTTGCCAACACCAATCGCCATATGGCAATTTTTGGGCGGGGGGCATGTTTTGCGGCTTTCATGATGGCCACAGCCCCAAAACGCAATACGCCCACGGCAAGAATAGAGACCACCACAAACCAAGCGGCAAAATCTCGTTCCGTTGCCCAAAACACCACCAAGCCACCCAACGCCAAAACGCCACCAAAGACACCACATATATAAAGGGGACGGGGCCATGTGGTGATCGGCATAACTTTGGTGCGAAATAAATTGGCGGCTGGCGTTTCTCGGGCTTGGGCCAAGGGCCATAAGGCAAAGGTGATCGAGACCAAACATCCAAATACGGCGGCTTTGAACAAAGCCATCGGATAAAGTCCTGCTTGCGGGGTTACGGGCAAGTGTTCGCGCACCAGTTCGATGCCGATATAAGGCAAGATGGCGCCAATGATGACGCCGATCAGAATGCCCAAAAAACTTAAGATTAAGACCTGTAACAAATACGCCCAAAACACAAATCCCCCCGGTGCACCCAGGCATTTCAAGGTCGCAATGGTGGACGTTTTGGTGTCAAGATAGCTGCGCACAGCCCCCAAAACGCCGATGCCGCCCACCAACAACGTTGTCAGCCCGGCAAAGGTTAAAAACAAAGTCAAGCGCCGCACAAAACGTTGTAAACCCGGGGCTGCGTTGTCGGGACCTTGAATGCGCCACCCGGTTTGGGGAAAGGCTTGTTTGAGATTTTCGATGAATTTTAAGGGGTCTGCACCCGCCGCCAGTTCAAGGCGCTTGTAATAGCGAATTTGGCTGCCCAGTTGAACCAGCTTGGTTTGGGGCAGGGCCGCTTTTGCGACCATAAAACGGGGTCCAAAATTAATGATGCTGGCTATCCGGTCAGGTTCCTTGTCCAGAACGGCGCGCATTTGAAAAATTCCGTCCCCAATGCGCACCGTATCGCCCAGCTTTAAGCCTAGTTTGGTTAGCAACCCTTTTTCGACGACGGCTCCCCAAAGCCCATTTTGTTTGGACAGCACGCTTTGAAGCTCATGGGCTGGCGTCATGGTGACGGACCCCACCAGTGGGTAATTTGCATCAACACCTTTAAGTTCGACCAAGGTGCGGGCATTTTCCGTTTGAGCCATGGCCTTCATTTCAAGCACCGCAGAAACGGTCTTGGCGTGGCTGGTCAGATAGGCCAACGGCGCGCCTTGGATCGGGCGTTGTTGAGACCGCACACTGACGTCGCCGCCCAACAAGAAACGCGCGTCTGCCATCAGTCCGGCGGTCACCGCTTCACTTAACGAGCCCACCGCAGCAATGGCCGCGACACCAAGAGCCAGACACGTTAAAAAAACGCGAAATCCCTTGAGGCCCGTCCGCATTTCGCACCGAGCAACATGCCAGACCAACGCGATCGTGTTCATGACAATGTTTGGTCGTTGGAAATGTTGCCGTCGTTCATGGTTAAAATACGTTCACATCTTTGAGCCAATGCGGGTGCATGGGTGATCAACAGCAAAGTGGTGCCCAATCGGTTGTGCAGATCAAATAACAATTCCATGACATGTTCGCCCGTTTGACCATCCAGATTTCCGGTTGGTTCATCCGCCAATAACAAAGTTGGCTCGCTGACAAAGGCCCGAGCCAAGGCGACGCGTTGTTGTTCGCCGCCGGAAAGCTGGCCCGGATAATGGTCCAGCCGATGGTCCAAGCCAACGGCGGCCAATTGCGCGCGGGCGGCTTCAAAAGCATGTGATTTACCTGCGAATTCCAAGGGTAAAGCAACATTTTCAAGGGCCGTCATGGTGGGGACCAGATGAAAATTTTGAAACACTATACCCGTATGCTCGCGGCGAAAGAGCGCCAATTGGTCTTCATTTAAATGTGTGATATCTTGACCCGCGACTTCGGCACGACCCGATGTTGGGCGTTCCAATCCCGCCGCCACCATCAACAACGAGGTCTTGCCAGAACCACTGGGGCCGACCAATCCAACCGTTTCCCCACGATAAATTGTTAAATCCAAACCCCGAAGGATGTTGACCTCGCCCGCGTCACTGTTCAAAGTCAGGTGAATGTCACTGAGCCGTATGGCGGGAGACGAACTTTTCTGGGTCATGAAGGGCCTCGGATGTTAGAAAAATATCACTCTATGAGATATGGCGTCTCGGCTTGTTTTGTCAATGTATTGGGCGCAGCGTTTGGCTTGTGCCTGTATTCTTATAGCGCACTTGCCGCAGAATCGTATACGGTTTTGGCCTTGGGGGACAGCTTAACGGCGGGTTATGGCTTGCCGCAATCTGATTCCTTTCCCCGTCAATTGGAGTCTGCCCTGCGCGCGCAAGGC
>JAESSV010000218.1 GCA_016763895.1 Magnetovibrio sp.
GTCCTTGGCGATGGGGTTGGTGACGACGGCGCTGGCAAGCCCTTGGCGCGTGAAATCAACAGCGGCTTCAATGGACCCTATAATTTGACCCGCATTTTCTGTATTTGGCTGGCCCAAGATTGCAGGGGTGTTTAAAGGCCTGTGCAGGACCGGCAGGGCTTTGTCAAAAACGCCAGCGGCTTGTTGTGGAGATTGAATGATTTGAAGGGGAACCGGCAAGCCAAGACTTTGCGCCGTGGCGGTGATGTGATCGGCATCCGATAGGGTGAAAAAAGGTGTGGTGGTGCTTGAACGGTTTAACCAGGCCTTCAAAGTGATCTCGGTGCCGATACCAGCGGGGTCGCCCATTGTCAGCGCAAGCGGAGGAATTTGTGTCAGCGCAAGCGGAGGAATTTGTGTCAGCGCAAGCGGAGGAATTTGTGTCATTGGCGGATGTCCAAAAAGGCATTGCGGCGCAAGTTGTGGAGACGCCGCCGCGCTGCGGCTTCCATACGGCGGACCTTGATTTTTTCTTCGATTTTTTGACGCACATCATCCATGTTAACGGCCTCGTCTGTACGCTTGCAGACCATCATAACAGCCAAACCACCGCCGGTGACCATGGGAACGCTGGGGTGTCCAACGGCTATGGGGCCCAATATTTTTTGCATGTTGGGCGGCAAGCTAGACAAACGGATGTCTCCCATGGAACCACTTAAAGGAGATGCCTTAAATGGATATCCAGCCTGGCTGCTGATACGCTCAAGTTGGGGACAGGTGGTGGCATTACGGGTGATCGAGATCAGTTTTTGGGCCGTGGCTTTGACCGTTGGGGTATCTTTCATGTCAGGCACCGAAACGTGAAGCTGTGACATTTTCAAAAAGGAATTCCCAGAGGAAAGCCCTGGGCTGTTGCGGACTTTTCTCAGCAAAATCAGATAATAGCCGCCAATGGACCGTATGGGGAGAGAGACTTGCCCGGGCCTTAAACGTTGCACCGTCGATCTGAGTTCTTCGGTTAAGTGGTTGTATTGAACCCACCCCATATCCCCACCTTGCTTTGCCGATGGTGCGCGGGAAAAGTTTGTGGCTAAATCGCGAAAAGAAGCTCCACGCTGCATTTCCTGGAGCAACCGTTGGCTCAACAAGCGAATCTCTTGGTCTTGGGATGGCTTTCCCACAGGAATGAATATTTCGGCAAGCAGGTATTCAGGCTTACCAGCATTGACTTGAATACGTTTAATTTCATCCACGATTTCTTCTTCGCTGATGACAATGGTTTTTGACAGATCACGCATGGTAAAGATTTGCCAGGCGATGCTTGTTTCAATTTGTGAGGTTAAGGACAAAATTGGAACACCCGAATTGGTCAACATCGCCGTGAACTGAACCACACTCATTTTGTTTTGAGCGGCAATGGATTTTAAGCGATTTGAGATGTCTTCTGGTAATATGCTAATGCCGGCGCGGGTCGCTTCTTGCATCATCAGTTTTTCATCGATGAGGCTGCGCAAAATTTGCGGCTTGATGCGGGCGCGATTTTCCCGGGTTGTTTTCATGCCACTGGAATTGAGGATCATGGACATACGGCCTTCAAGATCCAAGACCGAAATAACATCATCATTCACCACGGCCGCGATCCCAAGCCCCGACTTTTGCGCCAGCGCGGGCGACGTCACCGCAAAGACAAATAACACGGCAACAAAGCTGTAATAAAAAGCGACGAACGGTTTTTTTGTTTTCATAACGGGGGGATCAGTCCTTATTGATAGAAATATAATCGTTGGTTTTTAGTTTACAGAAACGTCGGATGTCACTTCGCCCAGGGTCTTGAAGACCACTCGGAACATGATGGAATCGTTCGGTTGGACCTCGCGATCTTGGTAAAATGTACGGCCAATTGTGGTTTCAAATGTGAGGCATTCGTTATCATAAGTGAAACTTAAGTTAGAGGATCTTTGCCCACCTGTTTGGGTCAAGTCGCGAACCCCTGAAAAACGTCCCGACCAATCATTTGTCAGCTTTGCCCCAACGTAGTAGCTCAATTCTTTGCGTCCTGCAAACTCACTGCCTTGTTGGGTGTCAAAAAAGACATGGTTAGCTCCATAGTTGAGCCACCCAGACGTCCCGGAAACAGCAATTTCATTGCGGCGAAAAGCCCACGTATCCTTATCAAGGCGGGTTCGGTACAACAAATTGAAATTCTCACTCGGAGAAACTTGAATTTTCCCCACATAGTCTGAGAAATTATTTTCCAAGCCGGAACCAACTTTGAACGTGTCATCTTTTTTCATACGGTAGCTTTGCCCCAACATTATGGAAGACGTGCCACCGTTGTCGCCGGTGACGGACCATTTTAATCCATAGTTCGTTCTGGGGCCGCTTTCGACCCGGTCATAACCGGTAAAACGGTTGGTGCTAAAAAGATTGGCATCGTTAAAGTCAAAGTCTTGGCTGTCTTCGTTCGCCATTTTATAGCTGTTGCCGCCAAAGGGGCTAACGATCACTTGAGCCATGGGCTCAAGGACTTCTGTCACGGAACCAGAGCGCCGGGCAAGGGGCCATTTCCAGTCGATTGAGACCTGAGGCGTAAGCCGCAATGCCGCTCCGTTATAAGTCCCGCCACGAGAATCCGGCGCGGGTTGGTTTGCGGCATGGAAAAAATCAACGCCCAAGGATGCACTGAGTTTGTATATATCGCCCTTGGGAGCCGTGTAAGAAAGATTCCAGCCGGGTTTAACGCTGATGCGCTTGGAACTCACGCCTTGGTCCCGTGTGAGCATCGCCACATTGACATCAATGGTTTTATAAGCGCCAAATCTGTCCGGGTCCGTTTGATGTTTGAAATCAATCACGGGTAAAATAACCGGCGTGGTTTTTGAATTATCAGCCCGGCGAAGGCCTTGGAAGGACATCGCTGAAAGAGACGTGAAGGTGTTATCTTGAAGACCTTCTAAAAAGACTTTGCTGGTCAATGTGTCTTCATTGCCAAAACCATAGCGGCGCATATAGGTGTCCGATATGGTCCGGTTAAGGTTTGCGCCCCAGCGCCATTTGTTGTTGATGTCAAAACTGGCAGTGGCCTTGATATGGCCCAAAATATCTTGATTTGAATCGTAGGCCAGGCTGGCTTCGGTTTGCAGCTCTCCCTTGGTGAAACGTCCCCGGTACTGGCCCGCAACGGCGCCGATTTCATCCGTGGTAATGATCGGCGTCAATGTGACGTCGGATTGATCGTCGAGAACGTAAAAATAAGGGGTCTGGACCGTAAAGCCCAAAGTTGACGAGCCTCCTGCGCGCGGAGCCAAAAAGCCAGATTTCCGCTTTACAGTTGGGTCAGGGTGGCTGAGATACGGCATGTAAAGCACAGGAATACCCGCAATTTCAAGCCAGGAATCTTGGTATGTGACGGTTTTCGTTTTGCGGTCATGGACCACTTTTACGGATTTTATTTGCCACAACGGAGCGTGATTTGAACCCGCTTGACACGGGTTGCACCTGGTGTAAACGACCCGGTCCATGGTCATCACTTCATCGTTGACCAGTTTGCCTCTTTGGGCGGCAATGCGGGATTTATCGGCCAATACGGCCCGCATATTGTCGATCACGCCATTTTTCAAATCGCCCGTGACTTCCATAGTGTCGGCGAAAATCACATCTCCGTTTGTCCGCAGCAAGGTAATGTTGCCGCTGGCGCGGATGAGGTCCCTGGTTTGATCGTAACTGATAAGGTCGGCGATTAATGTTCGGCCCGATTGATTGATTTCGACATGACCGCGCGCGGTGATAATGCCCAATTCGTTGTCATGGGTCATAGAATCCGCTGAAAAAGCCGCAGGGGGGGAATCCGCTGAAAAAGCAGCAGGGGGTGTTTCCGCTGGTGCATTTGCCGTTTGCGCAAACGCAACTGCACCACTCAAATTTAGGGTGGCGGCAAACAAAAGTGCTAAAAGGATGCGTTTACAAGTCATAAATCGTTTAGCCGTCCTCTAGGTGCAGCAACATTGCCAGCCCCAACATAAGCGCGATCACTGATGGGGACCATGCCGCAAGGGTAACAGGGATGCTTTCCGATAAACCAAGTGCGTAAACCACATCGGAAAAAAAATAAAGCATAAACCCAGTCAATACGCCGCTGGCGATGACAAAGGTTGTGGCCCCACGTCTAGCATGACGCAAGGTAAATGTCGCGGCGATTAATACCATAGCGCACATCAACAGCGGTGAAGCCAACAGGGAATGAAATTGCAAGCGGTGGCGAATGGCCGAGAATCCGGCTTCGTCCAAGGTTTGGATAAATTCCGGGAGCTCCCAAAAGGACATGGTGGCCGGAGACGCAAAGTTGTCTTGAATGCGGGCCAGGGTCAGATCTGTTTCCAACCAGTATTCGTCTTTGTGAATGGGCGGAGATTCCGGCGAATTAATCCACGCATTTTCCATCAACCAATAGCCATCGCCCAAAACGGCTCGTTCGGCATCAATGCGCCCCATAAAGGTGTCTTGGCCTTGGTATAAAAACGTGATGGTGTTGAGCAGTTCAACCTGATCACCTTGTTGAATGATATTTTTCGCATGGACCACCGCATGCCCTTCGGACGTTCCTTGACGCAGCCAAAGCCCCGTTTTTGAAAGGGCTAAAATGCTTTTTTGACCCTTCAGGTACGTGCCTTCCATGGTTTGAAAACGTGCTAGGGTGGTCGAAGACAAGGGGTTAAAAACCGTCACCTTGAAAACACCCAAAGCAAAGGCAAGCAGCAACACCGGCAATAAAAATTGCCATACGGAAATTCCAGCGGCGCGGGTGACGGCCAATTCATGGCTTCGAGTCAAGCGCCAAAAAGAGGTCATGCTGCCAAACAGCACCGCAAAAGGAAACAGCAATTGCCCCATGTGCGGAAGTTTTAAAAGCCCCATTTGAATAACGATGGACATGGTCACGTCTGGTTTCGAAGCGGCTCTGCGGATCAGCTCAATAACGTCTAACAAAAACACCAGGGCCAAAAGGCCAAAGAAAAAGGCCAAAAAGCTGAGCAAAAACCCACGACCAATATAGCTTGAAAGGGTGCCGGAAAGTTTCATGCTTCTGCCCCCAAATTTGCGGGCGGCGTCTTGCTGGGCTTTTTATGAAAGAGTTGGGGCATCAAAAGTGCTGCGCCCCCCAATATAACCGGCATCGCCGTGATGGCGTAGATCATGGGAATCAACGCTTCATTTTTTGCCGCCATGTTGAGGGCCATCAACAACGACGCTTGATAAGCACCGGCAAGAATAACGGCGGTGAAAATGCGGCGTCCCTCACCCCGTCGGGTAAAGCTTCCGGAGGTCAGCACACTTAAGGCAATCAAGACAAAGCCCAAGGCTGACCAAGGCAAGGCCAGGCGGCGGTGAATTTCCACATGAAATTTACCGACATTTGTTTTGTCTAAGCCTGCGGTGTCCAGGTTATAAAGGGCTTCCATGGACCGTTCGCGGGCCTCTTTGTGGCGGGTTTCCCCAACTTGGGACGGCGGAGCCAATTCAAAGACATAACGGTCAAAGTACAAAATCGACAACTGTTTGGTTTTTTTGTTAAAGTTTTGCCGAGATCCGTTGAACATGACCACCTTGGCGCCGTCCTTGCTTTGCACCATGGCGCCGTGTTCGCTCATCAAGGTGACCGAATGAGCACTGTCGCGGGCATCATGCGCCAATATGCCCAACAAGCGTCCATCGTCGGTGCGTTCACGGACATAAACCGTAATGCCTGCGCCGGCGGTGTTGAATGTGCCTTCTTTGAGCAAAACGTGAGAAAAACTATACCGAATGTCCCACTGCATTTCGCGAAATTGAGTATAAGACGTGGGCACCAAATAGGTTGACAACCCATAGCCCATGGCAATGACCAGAACCGCTAACATGATTGCCGGTTTGGCAATATTAAACTGGCTCAACCCCGCCGCGCGCATGACCACAAGCTCTCTGTCCATAATCATACGGTGGTAGGTGAATGTTGTGATGGCAAATAAGCTGACGGGTAAAATGACGGTGAGGAAGTTGGGCATCATCAGCCCCGTCAAATAGACAAACATGCCTGCGGACAATCCCCGGTTGACGATCATGTCGATAAAACGCAAAGATTGGCTCAACCATACCACACAGGTCAGAGATGCCGTGACCAGCATTAACCCCGTGAATAACTGCCAGAAAACGTAGCGGGTTAGCGCCTTCATTTCGTCTTCAATCCTGTTGCCTCGAAAAGAAGCCGTAAAATGTGCGAAAAATGAACAAAAATCAAGGAAAACAAGCTTTTATTATCGTTTTTTAAGGTTAAGCGTCTTCGGGGGGCAAGACTTTGCCCGGATTCATGATGTTGGCTGGGTCTAGGCTGGCTTTGATTGAACGCATCAAGTCCAGTTCGACCGGGTCTTTTAAACGCTTCATTTCGCCCACTTTTAGCTGTCCCACACCGTGTTCGGCGCTAAAACTTCCGTTCATTTGGACAACCAAATCATGGACGATTTTGTTGGTATTGTGCCAGAGATCCAAAAAATCTTGTTTTTCAGATTGTTGAGGTTGGCTGAGGTTGAAATGGATATTTCCATCGCCCAAGTGGCCAAACGCACAAACCCGCACGCCGGGAATGAGGTCTTGGACAATTTCTGTGCCCTTTTGTATAAATTCGGGCACGGACGAGACGGGCACAGAAACGTCATGTTTGATGGACCCGCCTTCCAGCTTTTGAGCCTCGGGCACGGCTTCGCGCAACGCCCAAATGGCATCGGCCTGGGGGCCGCTTTGGGCAATCACGGCGTCTTGCACCCATTCGGCCTCAAA
>JAESSV010000219.1 GCA_016763895.1 Magnetovibrio sp.
CGTGCAAATTTTCCTTAAAAAACTCAGCGCAAAAACCAAGCAAACGTACCGTTTGTTGAGCGAGGCCGAATGGGAATACGCGGCCCGCGCCGGGACCACCACAAAATGGTCGTGCGGCAAAAAGAAGACCTGTGTCAAAGACATTTCCTGGTACAAAGGCATCAGCAACAAGACATCTCATCGGGTTGGCTTGAAACAGCCCAACGCGTTTGGTCTTTATGACATGGCCGGAAACGTTCGCGAATGGACGGCCGATTGTTACCAAGCCAATCACCAGGGGGCGCCGAAGGATGGAACGGCAGTGCAAAGCCACAAAGAATGTCACAAACGCACGGTGCGCGGCGGGTCTTGGTCTTACCTGCCCCGCGATCACCGATCCGCCAACCGTCACCGGGTATTTGTGACGTTTAAACTCAACGATTTGGGCTTTCGCGTGGCACGAATTCCGTAGGGGAACTTTACCGGAATGCCTTTCTTGAAAACATAAGGGATTTTCGCACTTTTCCCCTTGCAATCCCTAGCCTAGGGGCGTAAAACCCGCTCACGTATTCTTAATATTGAGGATGCGAATTCGCACGCGAATGTGCGGCACTTGTGCAAATTCACAGGCTTGTCGCTCCGGTGTTTGAGCCAATGATAAGCAAACCGTAGCCGTATGGCGGCCACGGCGTTGCGATCTTCAAAAGCTTAAACGAGTGTTCGCGGACGTTTAACCGGAATAGGAATAAACAAATGGCAGTGCCAACCTTTACTATGCGCCAACTCTTGGAAGCTGGGGTCCACTTTGGACACAGCACCCGTCGTTGGAATCCCAAAATGGCTCCGTATCTTTTCGGTGCTCGTAACAAAATCCACATCATTGATCTTGGTCAAACCGCCCCTCTTTTGGGTCGCGCTATGGAAGCCGTACGTGACGTTGTCGCGGGTGGTGGACGTGTTCTTTTCGTTGGAACCAAGCGTCAAGCGGCGACGAAAATTGCGGAAACCGCTCGCGGCTGCGGTCAATATTACGTCAACCACCGTTGGCTCGGCGGAATGATGACCAACTGGCAAACGATTTCTGGATCCATTAAGCGTTTGCGCATTTTGGACACCCAATTGAGCGATGTTGCAAAAATCGAAGGCTTGACCAAAAAAGAACTTTTGCAAATGACCCGCGAACGCGACAAGCTTGAACTCGCTTTGGGCGGCATCAAAGACATGGGCGGTTTGCCAGATATTTTGTTTGTGATCGACACCAACAAAGAAGCCATTGCGGTTGCCGAAGCCAATAAATTGGGCATCCCCGTTGTGGCTATTTTGGACAGTAACTCTGATCCTAAGGGCATTGATTACCCGGTTCCCGGCAATGATGATGCTTTGCGTGCCATCACAACGTATTGCGAATTGATCTCTGGCTCTGTTTTGGATGGTATCCAGGCTGAAGCTTCTAAGTCAGGCAAAGACATGGGTGCTGCTGTAGCGCCAACGTCCGAAGCTCTTCCTGTTAAGGCTGCTAAAGAAGCGCCTGCTGCTAAGGAAGCGCCTGCTGCTGAAGAAGCTCCGGCTGCTGAAAAAGCTCCAACACCCGAAGCTACGGCTGGTTAATTCAACATCTTACTTAAGGAGTAGCTAAAATGGCTGCAATTACTGCCGCTCTTGTGAAAGAGCTTCGCGAAACATCTGGCGCGGGCATGATGGACTGTAAAAAAGCGTTAACGGAAACCGATGGCGACGTCACGGCTGCTGTTGACTGGTTGCGCACCAAGGGTTTGGCCACTGCGGCTAAAAAATCTGGACGTGTCGCTTCTGAAGGCTTGGTTGGCGTTGCTGTTGACGGAGCCAATGGGGCGATGGTCGAAGTGAACTCTGAAACTGACTTTGTTGCGCGCAACGAACAGTTCCAAGGTTTTGTTTCCACGTTGGCCAAACTGGCTTTGACCTCAAACGGTGATGTTGATGCTTTGAACGCCATGGATTATCCAGACGCAGGACGCACCGTTGCCGAAGAATTGACGCAAATGATTGCGACCATTGGTGAAAACATGAACATTCGTCGTGTTCACGTGGCGCATGCTGATGGCGGCGAAGTGGGCGCTTATGTCCATGGTGCTGTTGCGGACGGTTTGGGAAAAATCGGCGTTTTGGTCACGGGTAAAGGTGATGGTGCGGCGGAATTTGGCAAACAAGTTGCCATGCACGTTGCCGCAACAAATCCAGCGTCTTTGTCTCGTGATGATTTGGACCCTGCTATTGTTGAGCGCGAAAAAGAAGTTTTGACCGAACAAGCCCGTGAATCTGGCAAGCCAGACAACATCATTGAAAAAATGATTGTGGGTCGCATCAACAAGTTCTACGGCGAAGTCTGTCTGTTGGAACAGGTTTTTGTCATTGATGGCGAAAACAAAGTTTCCAAAGCTGCCCAAGCCGCTGGCGTTGAAGTCACCGGCTTCACACGTTTTGGTCTTGGCGAAGGCATCGAAAAAGTCGAAGAAGACTTCGCGGCTGAAGTGGCTGCGGTTGCAAACGCATAAACCTGACTTTTTAGTCATTAAAACGGGGGCGTTCCAGTTTGGGACGCCCCCGTTTTTGTGTGTTTCTTGAAAACCTTAACGTGTTCTTTTATGCTTATTGAATAACACAATGGGACCCACAATGGTGAAACACACAACGACGCCTTATATCGTACTTGCATGCATGGTGCTGGCTTTGTCAGTTTCGGTGCCAAAACAGGTCCAAGCGCTTGAGCTGGGGCTGACCCCCAGCCATGTTTTTGGCATTTGGCTGAACATCAACACTGTTGCTCTTGAGATTCAAAAATCATCAAAGCTTAAGCCCACGAAGTTGCCCGGTGCCAAATCGCTCGTCCCTAAAATATTTTCAAATAAAAAACCAGAAGATGTCTTTGCGCGGGCAAATTTGGTGCAAAAAAAATTGATATTGACGCTTGGTATAGAGACCCTGCCAAAAACGCCCCAGTGGATTTTGGACTACCAGGTTTTAGAAGGAGAGGCGGGCAAAAAGGAAGTTACACCAAGCCAAGTCTTTGTTTTATCGTCAAATATTTTACATGCATTGGTGAAAAAATACAGTGAAGTGAACAATCATAGCCAGCCCATCAGTCAATATTACAAAGACAATAAAATTTTGGGTAAAACTCCAAGTGATGTCTTTGGCTTGGTTGATTTGTTAAGCCGCAGGTTGGATGCATTAAACGTTAATCCAGCTGGGGGGTCGTAAAGAATGTTTTCCTCTTTTCGCATCACGACGTTTGGGTGGCTTATTTCGTGCGGGCTTTTGCTGGCGGTTGGAACCGCTGTTTTATTGTCTTCAGTATCGTATCTCAATGCTCAATTGGTTGAGGAAACGTGGACGCAATTTGATCAAAGATCGGCGAAGAAAGTTCTTCTTTTGGGTAAAATTCGAAGCCTTATGGGTTACGAAGGCATGATTCATCATTTTAAAAATTATATTTTACGCCAAGAACGGTGGAGGGTTATTTCGGTGCATGAAAAGATGTTGCAGCTTTCCGTTGCGATGACAGCATACGAATCTTTAGGCCTGGATTCAAAAGAGAAAAAAGCATTCAACGTTCTTAACGAAACCCTAGACATATACAAAAAAATGATTGCGATTGCCGAAACGATGGCAGATGCGCACAAAACACCTTTGGAAATCGATGCCGTAATTCAGGTCAATGGTGCATATGCCATTGCAGGGTTGGCTGTCCTGGACAGACATCTTGCGGCCCTTCACCGACA
>JAESSV010000220.1 GCA_016763895.1 Magnetovibrio sp.
AATGAATCAAAGACCCGAAGGATAACACCATGTGAGGTCGCCGATCCGCCAACTTCCTGACCATCGCCACGCCACACAGCCGCAAAACCACCGTTTGCCAAGGCCGAAAGTTGCGGGAACTTCTGATCATCTGAGGTCGTGATATTCAGGCTAAATTCAGTTCCATTGGTCGTCCCATCGCTATTATAACGTTGCGCATATGAGCCATATCGGCTTCCATCTTGGGACCACGATTGCCAAGCGATCAGATAACCGCCGTCGGTCAGTTCCGTAACCGTTGGATATTTCTGTTTGTCGGCCGTGGTTGTGTTGACCTGAAATTCTTGACCGACTTTGGTGCCATTTGCATTAAAACGCTGTGCATAAACACCAAAATTATGCCAGGCCGTAAGCGTCGTATCGCCTTGGGCCGCAGAATGCCAGGCCACAACATAACCACCATCGTTCAGATGGGTCACTCCGGACCATCCTTGTTCACCCGGGGTAAATGTGTTGGCCTGGTTTTCAGGCACCGTCAAATTAACAGACCCGTCCGCAAACGTCAGGGTTTCAACATTTCTAAGGGTGTTGACACCTTCATCAAAGCCGGTCGCATTGTTATCCGTGACAATGACATCAGCACCGGAACGTTCAATTGTGAAATCAGCCATATTGCCGACAAAGACCGCCGTATCTAGGCCTGCTCCGCCATCAATCTGATCATTTCCCGCACCACCTTGAAGCGTGTCATTGCCAACCGTACCCGTGAGAACATTGTTAAGATTCACACTAAAGCTAAAGGTTTGCCCTGTAACGGTTCCACCAACCCCATCAGATAAATCAAAGACGAAGGCATCGCTGAGAGCCATCGTTCCCGGCACATGCGCCAACGTCACATGACCCGCAATAATATCGGCCTGGGTAAAGGTGCCATTCGCCAAAAGCGTGACACCGTTTAATTTCACAGATGAGTTCGTCGGCAACGTGGTGACGGTATAGGTGAGTTCAGCCGCAACATTATCCACATCGGTCGCATTCAAATGCGCAGCGGTCAGAACCGTCGAGCCACCTTCGTCCACGGTGCCAGCCGACCCTACGGTAACCGTCGGCGCATCATTTACGGGGGCAACATTAACGCTGATGACCTTTGTCGTCACGCCACCCTTGCCGTCATTGACGGAAACCGTGAAAGTGTCAGTGCCGTTGTAATTTGTTGTCGGTGTATAGGTAAAGTGACCCGGCGTGGTCGCGTCGAAAGCCACCGTGCCATGCGCGGGCTCGTCACCGACCAAAACGCTAAAGCTCAGCGCATTGCCATCCGCATCGGTGGCAACGATCCTGTCTATATAAGGCTGATCTTCTTGGGCAAAGATCGCAGCCTCATAAACACTGGGAAGGGTGTTGACCCATGCCGCATCTCCTAGGGTATTTCCCGCTAACGTGCCATCAAGACCATTACCGGACATATCCTTAATCGTCGTGCCTGTGCCGTCGGCCAAAGGCCAATACCCTGCAAGCTGGGTCATGTCACCTGTTGAATTATTCGACATATCAGACTGAATTTCGGTCAGGGACCGTGCAGACGTCCAAACACGCGCATCAGCCATCTCACCTTGCATGTATAATGCTCCGGTATTAACAGCTCCAAGAGATGCTGTGCCTCCGGTGAAGTTTGGTGTTGTTGGGGCAGCCATTGTCTCGACAGCACCATCAACAATAATCTTCATTTCCTGGCCGGCCGTCGCTTGAGAATCATAAGACACAGCAACGTGATGCCATTTTCCATCAACAATGTTAGATGTACCTGCTGGATGACCCGTTGCGTTGTAGACAACGAATAAGACTTTACCCGTGCTATTGACTCGAATGCTGCCGCTTTCTCCTGTCGTGCCAATATTGTTTGTGCCAATATTTATGAGAGTTTGAGTCCCCGTTGGCAACGTATCCATACGTACCCACGTTTCCCATGTAAAGTTGCCTGCGCCCGTGGATAAAGCTCCAGATGCGCCAAGGTCAACAAAATCATCCACCCCATCAAAGGCCAAAGCTTTGCCAGATAAAGAAACCACCAAGGGATCGGTTCCGGCAACAGCACCGCCATATGACGGATCTAGGCTGCCATCCGCGTTGTAATGTACGGCAGCAAAATCATTGTTGGTACCATTGTTGCTGGTCCCCGTTACAATAATACTGCCATCCGATTGCAGAATAACACTGCTCCCGGTGTCCGCGCCGGACCCAACCGCCGTGGTGACTTTGCCCGTGCCTGCCGTTCCAAACGTTGTATCCAACGTACCGTCCACATTGTAACGGCTTAGGGCATAATCATAATCCGTTCCATTATGGCTTTGCCCCGCGACAACGATTTTACCATCCGGTTGCAAAACAACGTCGCTTGCCATATCAATCCCGGCGCCAAACGACGTGGTGACTTTGCCCGTGCCGTTCGGACCAAAAGATGTGTCCAACGTGCCATCCACATTATAACGGACAAGGGCGAAATCGCGACCCGTGGTGCTGACATTGTAGCCCACCGCAATGATCTTGCCATCAGACTGCACAACAGCCTTGAATGCACTATCCAAACCCGACCCAATCGCCGTGAGGACCTTACCCGTCCCAGCCGTTCCAAACGTTGTGTCCAACGTACCGTTCGCAGTGTAACGGACCAGAGCAAAATCATTATTTCCGGCACTTCCTAACCCATAACCCACCGCAACAATCTTGCCATCGGATTGTATGACAACATCGTTCATAACAGCCGACCCGGTCCCAACCGCCGTGACGACTTTACCGGATGCGCCAAACGTTGTATCCAGCGTGCCATCCGTATTGTGCCGGCTTAGAGCAAAATAAACTTTTGAAGTAGCAATGCCAGTATACCCCCCCACAACGGCCTTGCCATCGGTTTGTAGAGCAATGCTATTGGCACTATCTGACCTGTTTCCCATCACAACCGTGGTCTTGCCACCCGTACCAAAGGTTGTATCCAAGGTGCCATCCACATTGTAACGGATCAGGGCAAAATCATTGCTCGTGCTGGCGCTAAAACTGCTCCCCGTCACAAGGATCTTGCCATCGGATTGCTGAACAACATCACTTGCCCCAGATGAGCTGCTCCCAATCACCGTGCTGACCTTGCCATTTGTGCCAAAGCTCACGTCCGGTGTTCCATCCGTGTTGTAGCGCGTCAGGGCAAAGTTACCGTTTTTCCCCACCATAACAAGCTTGCCATCGGATTGTACGATGCCAGCATGCCCGGCTTCCGAAGCCGTGCCAAAGTCCGTAACAGCCTTGCCAAGGACATCCCCAAGGATGCCACCGCTTGCATTGCTGGTCAGGTCAGGTGTGACACCGTTTGTGGCTTCATCCAAAGGCCAATAACCAGAAAGTCCTGTTTCGGAACCCGCCAGACCTTGATGCATGTGGTCTTTAATTTC
>JAESSV010000221.1 GCA_016763895.1 Magnetovibrio sp.
GGCCGCAATGCGTGGCTGATCGTGTCTTTGACCGAAGGAAAAAATCGGGAAATTCGTCAAGTCATGCGGCACTTGGAATTGCACGTTAACCGCCTTATCCGCAAATCTTTTGGCCCCTTTCGTTTGGGCAATTTGAACCGCGAAGAAGTCATGGAAGTGCCCAAGCATCAATTGATTGAACAATTGGGTGGAAAATACATGCGCGCCGCCGAAGACAGCGGCGTCGATGTAAACAAATCCAAGCAAGGCTGGGCCAAGGCAAAACCAAAGCCCAATGCCAAGCCCAGAAAGCCCAATGCTAAGCCCAGAAAACCAAAACTTGCGCCAAAGCCCCGAAAGAAACGGTGATGCGCATTGTTTCGGGAAAGCATAAAGGACGTCCTTTAACAGCCCCCACAGGCCGCGACACACGCCCCACATCGGACCGGGCACGCGAAGCTATTTTCAACGTGCTCGAACACGGAATTTCTGGTTCGGGATTAAGGGACGCGCGCGTTATTGACGTTTTCGCGGGCACCGGGGCGTTGGGTCTGGAAGCGCTTTCTCGCGGTGCCGAACACTGTACGTTCGTCGAAAGCCATGGCGCAGCCAGACGCATGCTGCAAAAAAATATCCAAGACTTAAACGAAGACCGGGCCACCAAAGTCATTGCAACAAAGGCCGGCTTGATCGGGGACACGGCTGAGCCATGCGATTATGCATTTTTAGACGCCCCTTATCATCAAGATTTAAGCGCTCAGGCCCTCACAGCCCTGGCCAACGGAAGCTGGTTAAAAGACGGCTGTGTGGTGATGGTCGAAGTGGCCAAGGATGAGCCCTTAACCCCGCCCGAGGGTTTCGAATTTCACAAAGAAAAAAACTACGGAGCCGCCCGCGCGGTGTTTTTAATCTATAGCCGTTAGCGTTTTAATCTATTGGTGTTAGCGGCGGCCAAACAATTTTTCGATATCGGCCAATTTCAATTCCACATACGTGGGACGACCATGGTTGCATTGTCCCGAATGTGGAGTGGCTTCCATTTCGCGCAACAAAGCATTCATTTCCGCGCCCTGTAATCGCCGACCTGCGCGCACGCTGCCGTGGCAAGCCATGGTCGCGGCCACGTCGGCCAATTTTTCTTCCAACAAAACCGCGTCCCCCCATGTGGCCAGTTCATCGCCCAAGTCCTGAACCAATTTATGAACGTCGACATTGCCCAACATGGCGGGGGTTTCGCGCACCACAATGGCCCCTTCGCCAAAGGGTTCTAAAACCAGCCCCAACTTTGCAAATTCATCGACACGCGCGGCAATGCGGGCGGCTGATCCTTCATCAAGTTCGACCACTTCGGGCAACAACAAGCCTTGGCGGGCGATGCTGCCTTTGCTCATTTCCGTTTTCATGCGTTCATACACAAGGCGTTCATGGGCCGCGTGTTGATCGACGATAACGATGCCGTCTTTGGTTTGCGCCACGATATACGTTTCGTGCAACTGAGCCCGCGCAACACCCAAGGGGAAATCCGGGGTGGCTTCGATTTCGACCTCTTCTTGGCGTGCGGTTGGCGTCATGTCTAGGTTTTGAAAGGGCGCTTGAAAAGTTGCCGCACGATCGGCTAGCCCCCCGCCATGCGAAAACGGTCGAGACTGTATTTGGTGAGCAAAGTTAGCTCCGCTTCCCTGTGCGGCCCCCAATGCCGCATCCGACACGGTGGTGGATGCGCGGTGCCCGGCATCGGCCAAGGCATGTCGCAAGGCGCTGACAATTAATCCCCGCACCAAGGCCGGGTCTTGAAACCGCACCTCGGTTTTGGCGGGGTGCACGTTGACGTCAACACCTTCGGGGGGAAGCTCAAGATACAACGCCACATACGGGTAACGGTCATGAGCCAGGAAATCGCGGTACGCCCCCCGCAACGCGCCATAAAATAATTTATCGCGCACCGGACGACCGTTTACAAACATATATTGCTGGTTGGCGTTGCCCCGGTTCAATGTGGGCAACCCAATATACCCCGTAAGTTTTACGCCTTCGCGGTCGGCATCGACACGAATGGAATTGTCGAAAAAAGCCCGTCCCATGACATCCCCCAAACGGTCCAGGCGTTGATGAAACAAATCACCTTGGGCCGGGGCAAGGCGGATCACGGTGCGTTTTTCATCCGCCAACGTAAAACCGACACCCGGATGGGCCATGGCCAAACGGTTGACGATTTCCACCGCATGTGTGAGTTCGGTGCGCGCCGTTTTCAAAAATTTTAGCCGCGCCGGCGTGGCAAAAAACAAATCGCGGACTTCGATGCGCGTCCCTTGTGGATTGGCGGCGGGTTCAACGTCAAACACTTTTCCGCCTTCGATGCGCAACACCCATGCGCTGTCTGCTCCTTGGGCTCGAGACGTAATCGACACCCGCGCCACGGCGCCAATGGACGGCAAGGCTTCGCCCCGAAAACCCAACGATTTGATGTGCACCAAATCATCATCGGGCAGTTTAGACGTGGCGTGGCGTTCAATGGCCAGAGGCAATTCATCGGGGCTCATACCACACCCATCATCGGTGACGGCGATCAACGTGCGCCCGCCATCGCGCAATTGAATGTCGATATTTTTCGCGCCGGCATCCAGGCTGTTTTCCACCAGCTCTTTCAACGCCGATGCGGGGCGTTCCACCACTTCACCGGCGGCGATTTGGTTAACCAGGGTTTCGGGAAGTCTGCGCAGGACCATAGCTGTATAAGCCCATTTCCGACAAAAATTGGCGCGTCAAAACTTTGCCTTCTTCAACGGCGGGCTGATCAAAAGCATCCACGCCCAACAAGCCCGCCGCGATGATCGTTTCCAACATGAAATGCATCAACAAGCCCCCCATGACTTCTTCGTCCAGATGGGCCAATTGAAACAAGCGCACAGGACAGCCATTGTTCACCAGAGTTTCTGCGGTGGCGCGTTGTTCCGATTCCAATAAATCCCCCATACGACGCCGTTGCAGATAGGCAAGGCCGGGCTCTTTCACCAACGCATTTGAAATCAAGCGCCCCTGACCCTGTACATCCAAAGTCACCAAGGTAAACAGTTTGTCCCGGGGGCCGTCCAGATACAATTGCATTTGGCTGTGTTGATCCCGCGTGCCCATGGCGCGAATGGGGGTTGTCCCTGAGCCATCTTTGCCCAAACTTTCCGCCCACAATTGTTGAAACCACAAACCAAAATTAGACAATCGATCCGCATAAGGCATCAGCACCGTATTGGGGATTTTCTTCTTTTTTAAAAAGGCAATTTGCAAAGCCGCGCCAACTGCGGGATCAGATTCTTGTGGATTGGGGCCAAACAAGGTTGCATCCAAAACGCGTTTTGCCCCTTTGCGCACGGCAAAGGCATCCAACCCCGCGATCATCGCCGGCAACAACCCCACCAGAGACAGAGCAGAATAACGCCCCCCCACATTAAGCGGATGGTCCAACACCGGAAGGCTCAAGCGATCCGCCAAAGATCGCAACGGATTTTGTTCGGAATTTTGACTGGGCTCGGTGATCACCAACACGTGGTTGGCGGCGTTATCGCGCCCCCCCAAAGTCATCAAGCGATCCAGGCACGCAATAAATTGCGCCACAGTTTCCGCCGTTGAACCGGATTTCGAAATCACGATAAATCCGGTGCGGATCAGGTCAAGCTGTTCGAATAACAATTCGAACGTATCGGGATCAACGTTATCGAGGAAATGAATTTTGGGCCCACCCGTGCGCGGGCCAAAGCCGCTGTCGGCCAAAGAATACAAGGTTTGCCCGCCCAGCGAAGAGCCGCCGGTGCCCAACACCACAACATCGTCAAATTTGGTGCGGAACCGTTTGGCAACGACTTCAAGGTCTTCAAGATCTGAGCGCATTTCTGGCAAGCGCAACACCGGTAATTCGCCGCTTTCATAAAGCTCTTTTAAGCCGTCGATCACAGGGCCGGTGAGGTCCTGAAATTCGCGAAAGTCGTCGTTACTTAAACCGGGCTTGCCCACATGGGAAACAAAACAGTTTTGAATGATCTGATGATAAAGCATTGCTGCCAAGCCCCCCTCAAAATATACGAATCGCACGTCTTACGGTTCACCATAGCCGAGGTTGCCCCCATGTCTCAAGAGTGGCCTCAAGAGTGGCCTCAAGAGTGGCCATTAAGGGTGGCACGGGCACAGAGGTCAGGGGCTGGAAACAATGCCTTTGGGTTTGCCGACCACGACGACATTCAAGTGATCAGCCTTTAAGTATTTCGCCGCAACCCGGCGCACGTCTTTTAAGGTCACAGATGAAATATAGCCATTTCGCTTGTCTAGATAATCAATACCCAAATCGTTTTCTTGCATGGCAACCAACACCCCAGCAATGGCCGATGTTGAGGTGAACCGCAAAGGAAAAGACCCGGTGATATAGGTTTTTGCATCGTCGAGTTCTTGTTGATTTAAATCACCCTCAGCCAAGCGTTTCCATTCGGCACGGATAATGTCCAAGGTTTCCTGCACCCGGGAATTTTCGGTTCCCGCACGACCAATGATCATGCCGGTCTTTTCAAACGGATAAAGATTTGTGCCGACACTGTACGCCAAGCCCCGTTTTTCGCGCACTTCGCTATACAGCCGGGACGTAAAGCTTCCCCCACCCAAAATGTGGTTCATCACCAAGGCCGCATAAAAATCGGGATCATTGCGTTTCGGCCCACCATGGCCAAACAAAATCGAGCTTTGCACCAAATCTTTTTCAATCACGATCGTGCGACCTTGGGCATTGACGGTGACGTCGGGAACTTCAGATGGCCCCGGATTTAACGGCAATGCGCCAAAGGTTCGGTCTAATAATTCGCCTAAGCGTTTCGGTGTCACATCCCCCACCACGCCGATTTTCAACGTTTTCAAAGCCAATCTCATTTTGACAAAATTGACCAGATCTTGTCGGGTGATCGCCCGCACACTGGCCAAGGTTCCCTTCGCACGGCGCGCATAGGCATGATTGGGGAAGAAGCCTTTAAACAAAGCCCGGATCGCTAAGGTATTTGGGTTTTCTTCATCGCTTTTTAGCCCCGCTTCAATTTGGCTCTTTAAGCGATCCACGGGTTCGGCATCAAAACGAGGTTCATTTAGGGCAAGCCGCAACAATTCAAAGGCTTTGTCTTCATGGGATTTAAGGGTTCTAAACTGAGCTGAAAAATGATCGCGCCCGGCGGAAAACCGGACCGTGATGGATTGATCCGTCAGGCTGCCTTGAAACGTTTGGCTGTCCAAATTCCCGGCGCCTTCGTCCATGGTGGTCGAGGCCAAGTGCGCAAGACCTTCTTTGCCTTGGGGGTCAAGTTCAGATCCGCCGCCAAAAGAAAACCGCATGGACACCAAAGGATTGGCATGATCTTGCACCAACCACGCCTCGATGCCGCCGGGGCTCACCACCCGTTCAACGTCGACCGCGTGCGCCGCAAACGGCAAAAGGCTCAAAATGAAGACATAAATAAATTTCATGAGCCTTCTTTCGTATTCGACAAGGGCAAAAGCTTGCTTGTAATGTTGCGGGGTTCACTTAAAACGGCTTTTAAAGCTTCAATCACGTCTTGTTCCGTAACCGCCGCGATGCGCTCAGGCCAGTCTTCGACGTCGGCGATGGTGTGACCCGACGCCAATGCCGAGCCAATGGCCCAAGCCCCCGATTTCATTTCATCGCGGGCAAAAACAGCCTCCGACAACATCCGGGTTTTGATGCGTTTTAACTCGCCCTTGGCCAAGCCTTGGTCAATCAATTTTTGCGCTTGGGTGCGGACGGCTTTGGCCAAAACATCCAAGTCAACATTGGCACGCGGACTCGCGTAAAATACAAAATGACCATCGCCGCGCGCCCCTGAATCGTAATACGTGCCCGTGCTGATCGCCAATTTTTGTTCAATCACCAACGATCGGTACAACCGCGACGTTCCACCCGAACCCAAGATTTCGTTGAGAACTTCCAAGGCCGAAACCCGCACATTATCCCCATTTGTCAAGGACGGTTGAAGGACGGTTTGCGACCACACAGGTTGGCGCACCCGGGCGTCTTTCAAAATGCTTTCGCCGCCTTTTATGGCCGTGGTGGTGACCAGGTTGCGCCGAGGCTGAACGGGTTCGGATTTGATGGTTCCATAATATTTTTTGGCAAGCCGTTTGACGTTTGCCACATCCACATCCCCGGCAATCACCAAAATTGCATTATCCGGGGCATAGTTGGCTTTGTAAAAGGCAAGTGCATCTTCACGTGTTAAGGCGGCCAATTCCGGGCGCCAACCGATGATGGGGCGACCGTAGGGATGGTTTTTAGGGTATAATGTTTGATTGGCGATGACGCGCAATCTGGCCCCCGGATTGTTTTCAATGCGCTGATTGCGTTCTTCAAGCACCACATCGCGTTCGGTTTTGACATCCTTTGGGTCCAACACCAAATTGGTCATGCGATCGGCTTCCAGGCTCATCACCATTTCCAAACGATCCGTGGCAACGGTTTGGTGATAGCCCGTATAATCCAACGAGGTAAAAGCGTTTTCCTGACCACCATGTTGGGCCAGTTTCCGGGAAAATAATCCGTCTGGATTTTTCGGCGTGCCCTTAAACATCAAGTGTTCCAGCAAATGCGCCACACCCGACTTGCCCTGAGGCTCATCAGAAGACCCGGCACGGTACCAGACCATATGCAAAACCACGGGAGCACGGTGATTGGGCAACACCACCACTTGCATGCCATTGTCTAGGGTAAAGGTTTCGGGATCAAAGACACCCCCGCGCTTTACGGTTGAACACGCGGAAAGGACTGAGATGGAAATCAAGACGGCTAATAATTTTTTCATGGTATTTTCTTAACGCTCAATTGAGGCAGAACGATGAACAAAAAGTGAAATACAAAAGATAGCTCAACCCTTGGGTCAAGAGCTCTTAATTGAACTAGCCACTAAATACACCTTCTAAAGGTGCTTTTTTCCTTGGCTCAATCACAGGCGAGCTGCCTTCGCTCACCGGAGTGCCCAAAGCCTGGCTTTCCTGGATACGTTTTGTTTCCTCAGCGGCATTAACCACCGCGCCCGTTTCGGTCTGACGCCAAAACAGCATGCTTTCGATGACCGTTTTGTCTTCTTCGGCGAAAGCTGTGGTTTCTTTGTTAATGACTTGGCGAATGTTCGGGTCAGAATTGCGAACGCCCGCGCGGGTCAACAAAGCCGTCGTCCCCGGTGTGGCCGCACGCACAGGAACAACCGTCCGTGAGCTGTTTTCCAACAACACCCGCCGGGCCGTTTCTTGGGGGCTGCTCAAATCATCCCCACCATCCGGTCCGGGCATGGGACGCACGCCATAATCAGGCGGCATGGTCAATGGCGCGCGGGTATACACCGCAAATTCGTCAGGAATGGCTTTGGTTTGGGTCAAACTTTGACGCACATCCGCACAAGATGAGAGCAAAATCCCCCCGGCAACGGCGATCAAAATGGCTGTCGTGTTCTTCATACGTCTGTTTTAGGCTCTTCGGAACCGGAAAACAAGGATTCCAGTATCAAAATTGCGGCGCCCACCGTAATGCCGGAATCCGCAACATTAAATGCCGGCCAATGATAGCCCATCCCATGCACATCAAGGAAGTCAACAACGGCCCCAAAACGCACCCGATCAAGGATGTTTCCAGCCGCGCCGCCAAGGATCAGCCCCAAGCTAACAGCGGTCTGGCGATTTTCGGCCTTCATCAGCCAAACCCCCAGGAATACGGAGATAACGCAAGCTAACCCGGTTAAAATCCAAGGCCCATAGCCCCCCATTGAGCCAAACATGCCAAAGCTTACGCCGGGGTTCCAGGCCAAAACCAAATTGAAAAATGACGTGACCTCGATCACACGCGGGGCGCCAACAAAGGCATCGAGGACAAACCATTTGGAAATTTGGTCCAAAACAAAAACCAGGCCTGCGATGGCCCAGCCCAACCGGGTTAGGCCCGGCCGGTTAAAGGTTGAGATTGCGTCACTCATGCAGGAGGGCTTTGCGGCATATGCTCAACGGCATCGGCACAACGTCCGCACACGGTGGCGTGTTTTGGGTGGCTGCCCACATCATCACACACCTTCCAGCACCGATCGCATTTTTCGCCTTCGGCACCATCGGGCACAACACCAACACCGTCTACGTCTGGCAAGGTGAACGCGCCTTGGGGAATAGCGCCTTCGATCAATTGAGCCGAAGAGGTGATGGCAATTTCGGCCAAATCAACGTCGCTCATGGCTTTGATGTATTCAGCCGTCACAAAAACTTTGGGGGCCGCTTGCAGGCTGGACCGAATGCGTTTTTCGGCGCGCTCTATTTCCAATGCCCCGGTCACAACCCGGCGCAAATCGCGGACCTGTTTCCATTTGTCCGCCAAGGCATCGTCTTACCATTGGGCGGGCACATCGGGGAACAAACGCAAATGCACGCTCACATCATCAGGATTGCGGCTTAACCAAGCTTCTTCGGCGGTAAAGCACACAAACGGCGCCAACCATGCGGTCAGGCAATTGAACACTTCGTCCAACACGGTTCGGGACGCCCGGCGCAACGTGGAATCGGCACGATCGCAATACAAAGCATCTTTGCGAATATCGAAATAATAAGCGCTGAGTTACACCGTGCAGAAATTGTGCAGTTCGGTA
>JAESSV010000222.1 GCA_016763895.1 Magnetovibrio sp.
CGGCTTGTCAGGGTGTCTTTGACGGGCCTCCGGGCAATTGGGGTGCAAAACGTCAACCTGTTAAGATTTAAAAAGATTAAAGTATGATCCTTCGCCGTAGTCTTGCCATCGCCGTTAAGCTTATCGTGTCCTTTGGCCTTATCGGGGTTCTGGTGCAGGCTGTTGGCGTTGGCAAAGCGTTTGATCGCTTGCTTAATGCGGATCCAAAATGGTTGGCTTTGGCGTCCATTATTGCGTTGTTGCAGGTGGTGATTTGTACTTTGCGGTGGCGGGCGGTGCTGGACGGACTTGAAGCATATCTGCGGTTTACCACGGCCTTTAAATATTGGTACATCGGGGCGTTTTTTAATCAGGCTCTTCCCTCTGGTGCGGGTGGCGACGTGGTGCGCGGATACTTGGCCTACAAGAACGGGATGGCACTTTCTGCGGTGCTCAGCAGTTTGTTTTTAGACCGTGCCGCAACCGTGTTGGCGTTGGTGGTCTTGGTTGCCGTCATGACACCGTTTGCGGCTGCTGATCTGGAAAACAGCCGTTGGTTTGTTCGGGTTGTGTGGATGGTGTTGTTGGGCAGTCTATTGGGCTTGGGCCTGGTCATGGTGTTCGATAAAACACCTCAATCTTGGGTAAAGTTTCGCATCATCAAAGCCTTACACCATTTGGCGGTGGATGCCAGACGGGTGATGTTGCACCCCTTTACGGCCAGTTCGTTGATGGGGTGGTCGGTCTTGGGACACATAAACTTGGTGTTGGTGGTTTATGTGTTGTTTAAGTCCGTGGATGCTGAGGTATCGCTGGTGAATTGTATGTTGTTATTTCCGCCGGTGTTGTTGGCTCAGGTGGTGCCGATTTCAATTGCGGGCTGGGGCGTTCGTGAAGGTGCGATGGTGGCTGTGTTTGCCCTTGTGGGCGTGGGGGCCGAAGTGGCCTTGGCGGTGTCGATTTTGTATGGGTTGGTGATGATTTTGGTGAGCTTGCCCGGAGCGTTGCTATGGTTGGGCAAAGATGTTCATGTGGTGACAAAAGATGTTGAACGTTTCGCAGACACATCAAAACAATAGCCACTCATTATCCTATGCCTTAAAGTGGTTCAAATTTATTATTTAATGGAGTCTTCTATGAAAATTACCTTTGCAAATTTAAGTGTTCCCAAATCTGGTACCATTGTCGTTGGCATTCTCGATGGCGGCACTTTAAGTGCTGAGGCAGAGGCTGTTGACAAGGCGACGGACGGGGGCTTGAGCCGGGCTTTGAACGCCAGCACCTTTAAGGGCACCAAAAGCCACTCCATGACGATTTTGGCCCCGGGTGGCAAAATCACGCGGGTGTTGTGCCTGGGCCTTGGCAAGGCAAAAGACTTGGATGCTTTGGCTTTTCAAAGCTTGGGCGGCAGCATCGTGAAGGCCATTGCGGCTCACACCACGATGGTTCAGGTGATGGTTGGCGAATTGGATGGTTGTGATCTTAAGGCTCCGGACATTGCGGCAAATATCGCGTTGGGGGCTCGCTTGGGCAGCTATCGGTTCGACAAATACAAAACCAAAAAAATTAAATGCCATGAACCCAAACTCAAAAGCGTTAAAATTCTGACCACGGGGGCTTTAAAAGCCAAGGCTTTGTATGAGCCTCAAGACAAAATTGCTGATGGTGTGTTTTTAACCCGTGATTTGGTCAGCGAGCCGGCGAATATTTTATACCCGGAAAGCTTTGCTAAACACGCCAAGGAGCTCACCAAACTTGGTGTAAAAGTTGAGGTTCTGACCAAAGCTGCGATGCAAAAATTGGGCATGGGCGCGTTGTTGGGTGTGGCCCAAGGGAGCGAACGCGAGCCTCGTATGGTGGTTATGCAATGGAATGGCAAGCCTCTACGTAAGGGTGCGAAGGCTACGAAAGCGGACGCCCCTGTGGCTTTTGTTGGCAAGGGTGTAACGTTCGATTCCGGTGGTATTTCCATTAAGCCCGCTGGCGGTATGGAAGACATGAAATGGGACATGGGTGGAGCCGGTGTCGTAACGGGGCTCATGAAAGCGTTGGCCGGTCGGAAAGCCAAGGTCAATGTGGTGGGGGTCATCGGTCTGGTCGAAAATATGCCGTCTGGCTCCGCCCAGCGTCCGGGCGATATCGTCACGTCAATGTCGGGTCAAACCATCGAAGTCTTGAATACCGATGCCGAAGGACGCTTGGTATTGGCAGATGCGCTTTGGTACACGAAAGAACGCTTTGAACCCCACACGATGATCGATCTTGCGACCTTGACCGGGGCCATCTTGGTGGCTCTTGGCGATCAATACGCAGGGCTGTTTACGAACAATGATGACCTTGCCGATGACTTGATCAAGGCTGGCCAAGCCGTGGATGAAAAAGTCTGGATGTTGCCCATGGGATCTGGTTACGACAAACTGATCAATTCAAG
The DNA here is from genome assembly GCA_016763895.1 of Magnetovibrio sp. Lineage (GTDB taxonomy): Bacteria > Pseudomonadota > Alphaproteobacteria > Rhodospirillales > Magnetovibrionaceae > JANLGW01. The sequence goes on from JAESSV010000222.1 coordinate 2,411, forward strand.
TGTGGCCGATATGCAAAACATCGGTGGCCGTTACGGCGGTTCCATCACGGCGGCTCAATTTTTGAAGCGCTTTGTTGGCGAAACCAAATGGGCGCACCTAGACATCGCCGGCATGACGTGGAGCAAAACGGGTAAATCCATTGCTCCTTCGGGCGGAACGGGGTTCGGCGTAAGGCTTTTGGATCGTTTGGTTTCAGATAAGTTTGAGACGTGACCGAAGTCGCTTTTTATCACCTGACCAAATCAACCTTAGAACAAGCTTTGCCTTTGCTTTTGGGCAAAACGCTGGAGGCTGGCAAACGGGCCGTTGTTTTGCTGGGCAATGAGGATCGCGTTGAGGCTTTGAATGGAGCCCTTTGGACCGAAGATGCGAATTCCTGGTTGCCCCACGGCTCAAAAAAAGACGGCCAGGCTGAACTTCAGCCCGTGTGGTTGACGGACAAAGACGAAAACCCCAATGGGGCCGCGTTCGTTTTTCTGACCGACGGAGCTCAATGCAGCGACTTGGCCGTGTTTGAACGCTGTTTCGAACTGTTTGACGGCACTTCTGATGAGGCCGTTCAAATGGCACGGACACGTTGGAAAACGTATACCCATCAAGGCTTTGATTTAACCTATTGGCAACAAACCGATGTTGGGGGTTGGCGGAAAAAAGAGACTTAACCGGTAAATCGTTAAGTCTTTTGACGCCGCAATGGATTGGGCTTTGGTCTCATTGAGGAATCAGCTGAAGCGTCTAGTTTCCGTTTTTCGCGCATATCAATACGCTGTTGAACTTTGAGCTGTTCAAGTTTCTCTTTCTTGTCCGCCATTTTTCCGGAAAAAGTCACCAACATCACTTCGCTGCCAATGATTGCCAGCAAAGGCATCATCACCATGGCCGAGCCCCAATAAATCATGTGTTCGGGCAAAATCAGCTCGATCATAAAGACGTGATAGAAAAAGATGAAAATAACCAAGATGCCTTCGCTGAAGCAAAACAGGCGAAAGGCTATGCGTTCTTTTAGGGGGCGTCTTTCAAGCTTGCGCGATGCCGCAAACATCAGCCCACTCAAGATGCCGCCTAATAAATTTGCCGAAAATAACATGGTGCTGATCGAAGCGATCCACGTTTGCATTTCGTCGAAGCCGAAAGATTTCAGCATTTGAAGATATATCTCAGCCAATGCTTACACCCTCTCGTTTCTATCTTTAAAAATTAAATACCCGTATTCGTAACAGTATGAGCCTAACCATTTTCAGACGCAACATCTGCTTGAAGATGTCGATTGAGCATCAACAAAACAATCTTAATGTTGCATCAATTGTCCGCAGAAAGCACTTCCGCATCTTAAAAACCTTAGTTAAGGCGTGCTTTGTTCGACCTTGGCCTCGGCTTCTAGCCAAATATTTTCGGCAATGGACATTTTTTTATCAATGCGGCCCAATTCAATTTGCAAGCGCGTCAATTTTTGCGCATCGCCATTATAGACATTTGGATCGCCTAATTTTTTCTGAATGCGTTCTTTTTCGGCAGCCATTTTTGCCAGTTCGGCTTCGGCTTGTTTTGCGTCTTTGCGGAGGTTTTGGGTGGCGGCTCGCGCTTCGGCTTTGGCTTTGCGGAGCGCTTTTTTATCCAAACGCGGGGCCTTGGCTTTGTTTGTTTCGCCATCAGAACTTGATTTACGGCCTCGGCGGGCATCCAAAAGGCCTTGACGGTATTCTTTAAGGTCACCGTCGAACGGTTGACATTTGCCGTCTTCAACCACCCACAACGTGTCGGCAACCAATTCGACCAGGTGCGGATCGTGGCTGACCAAGACCACGGCGCCTTCATAAGCGTTTAAGGCGGCAATCAAGGCTTCTCTGGCATCAACGTCTAGGTGGTTGGTGGGTTCGTCCAAGAGCATGATATGCGGAGCCGTGCGGCTCATAGAGGCAAACAGAAGTCGTGCTTTTTCGCCACCAGACAGGTTTCTGATGGGGGTATCGGCTTTGTCTTTGTTAAAGCCAAAGGTTCCCAAATGACCCCGAACACGAGGTTCGATAATGCCATCCATCAAGGCTTGCATGTATTCAAATGCCGTTTCATTTTCGGGCAGTTCTTCGGCTTGATGCTGGGCAAAATAACCAACTTCTAACTTTCTGGACTTAACCAAAGAGCCTTCTTTGGGCTCGAGACGACCGGCCAGCATTTTCATTAAGGTGGATTTGCCGTTGCCGTTGGCCCCCAACAAAGCAATGCGGTCTTCCATGTCAATGCGTTGGTTCAGACCCTCTAGGATCGGTTCGTCGTCGCCATAGCCCGCCACCACACCGTCAAGCGCCACCAGGGGCGGGGACAAGGGTTTTGGGTTGGGGAAATTGAAACTGGTGGTTTTTTCTTCCATCACGGCGGCAATGGGTTCCATCCGTTCCAGCATTTTCAAACGACTTTGGGCTTGTTTGGCTTTGCTGGCTTTGGCGCGGAAACGATCCACAAAGCTTTGAATATGGCGTTGTTCGGCGATTTGTTTGGAATGCAGGGCGGATTGCTGGCTGAGGCGTTCGCGCCGTGTGCGTTCATAAAAATCATAACCGCCGCCATACCGGGTGAGCTGACTTTCGTCTAAGTGTACGATTTCGGTCACGGAAGAATTCAACAATGTGCGATCGTGACTGATGACCATAAAAGTGCCTGACCACGAAGCCAGGTAATTTTCCAGCCATAGGGCAGCTTCCAAATCCAGGTGGTTGGTGGGTTCATCCAACAACAACATATCGGGACGGGCGAACAAAACAGCCGCCAAGGCCACCCGCATGCGCCATCCACCGGAAAAATCTGAACAGGAACGGTGTTGCTGATTTTCCGGAAAACCAAGGCCGGAAAGAATGCGTGCGGCGCGAGATGGGGCTGAATGGGCATCAATGTCGGCCAAACGGGTATGGATATCGCCAATGCGGTGCGGGTCAGAAGTCGTTTCGGCTTCTTCTAACAAGCGGGTGCGTTCTTCATCCGCCGCTAGGACGGTGTCTAACAGGCTCTCTGGACCCGCAGGGGCCTCTTGGGCCACCATGCCTAGGCGGGCGCCTTGACGGAGGCTGATGGATCCCCCATCTATATTGAGTTCGCCGATGATCAGCTTGAACAGGGTCGATTTTCCGGTGCCATTGCGGCCCACCAATCCGACCTTGTGGCCTTGAGGAATGTGCAGTGTTGCGTCTTCGAAAAGCAAGCGCCCACCGATGCGAAATGTAAGGTCATTGATATGTAACATGGCGGGGCTTGTATCACGACATTGGCCTTTGAGGAAATGTTTCTAGTAGGTTTGTGCCAGACCCCCCTTGCAACTCGGTTCTGATCCGGGTATAACGCCGCCACTCCACGACACGCGTGGGGAAC
>JAESSV010000223.1 GCA_016763895.1 Magnetovibrio sp.
ATAATGGAAAACGGATTTTCCCGTATGCCAAAGTGATCCTGGTACAACGACTTGATCATAAATGCGCGGTGTTTCGCTGGTTCGAGTTAAAGGTGTGTGGCGAAAGGCTATCGTTTCTATATATCATTCTATATACCATGGCCCTTGAAAAAGCCGATACGATGAACATCACAGCAGCTGAATTTTTACAGCCGTTCCGCTGGCGACCACCAACAACATGGACTTTCCACCCCCGGAAATTTCCGAATAATCGAGATCCACGCCAATGACGGCATCGGCCCCCGAAATCAAGGCTTCGCGGCGCAGTTCCGTCAGGCAGGTTTTGCGGGCATCCCTGAGAACTTTCTGCGAAGCCCCGGAACGTCCCCCCAAAATGTCGCGAACAGAAGCAAACATGTCTCTAAACATATTCATTCCAAATACGCATTCCGCAGTGATGATGTCTAAACGTTGGGTGACTTTGTATTCCGGCATGGCAAATTCGGTGGTCAAGATGAGATCAGCCGCCAGTTCGTCAATGACATCCGTGGGCAGCTCGTCGTATTGTTCGGCGGCAATCAGGTCTTCAATTTTTTTTTCATTTTTGGAAAATAGTCTGAACATGGCGCGCCTCATGATTTTGGGTTATCAGTTGAAGGTATTATAGTCATTCGGTCCATTTAGGGTGCTTTTATTTATGTCTGAACAATCTGCTAAATATTCTCTGGCCTTTTCGTGCATCGGCCACACGTTTGCCCACTTGATGGCGCCGATTTTTTTTGTCGTGGCGTTAACGCTTGAAACCGAAATGGGTCTGACCCACGGCGAAGTGGTAAGCCTCATTGTGTTGGGCAATGTTTTGTACGGTGTCGGGGCTCCGTTGGCGGGGTGGTTAGCCGATAAATGGTCCGCTGCGGGCATGATGTCGTTGTACTATTTTGGTGTCGGGTCGGGCATGATGCTCACCAGCTATGCGCAAACGCCGTTACAATTGGCGGGCTGTTTGACCGTGACCGGGTTGTTTGGGTCCATCTATCACCCGGTGGGTTTTGCGTGGTTGGTCAGCCAGGTTAAAAAGCGCGGCGCCGCCTTGGGGCTAAACGGCGTGTTTGGGACCGTCGGGCCGTCTGTTGCGGCTTTGTCGGCGGGTTTTCTCACCGATACCTTCAGTTGGCGGGCGGCCTTTTTCGTGCCGGGTTTTTTGATTTTTGCCACGGGCATTCTTTTTTTCATCATGACGAAACGAGACATCATCCATGATCGACCCATGGCCGACGAAGTGCACCACAAAGCCGAGCGCGGCGAAATTGTGCGCGCTATTTTGGTGTTGGCCGTCACCATGTTGTGTACGGGATTGATTTATCAAACCTTGTCACCCGCATTGCCCAAACTGTTTTCAGACCGCCTAGCCGAGCTTACGGGTTACGGGACGGGCCAAGGCGTTCTTGGCGTCGGTATGTTGGTGGCTGCGGTTTACATTGTCGCAGGTGGCATGCAGTTGATCGTGGGCCGAATGTGTGATCGTTACCCCTTAAAATGGCTCTATATCGGCGCCTATTTTGTGCAAATACCGTTCTTGGTGTTGGCTTCGCAAATGGGTGGAGCGGTGCTTTTGGTCGTGGTTTTTATCATGGTTTCGGGAAATCAAGCTTCGCTGCCAGTCGAAAATTCGCTGGTGGCGCGCTATGCCCCCCCAAATTGGCGAGCCTTGGCGTTTGGGCTTAAATTTATTCTGGCCTTCGGCGTCAGCGGTCTGGGCGTCTTGCTGGAAGGCAAAATATATGATCTGACCGGTGGATTTGACTGGTTGTTTATCATCCTTGCCTGTTTGGCCGTGGTTGGCTTTTGCGGCGGGTGGCTGTTGCCAAATGAGCGCAGGGCTCCAATTGCGGCTGAATAAGGCCTGATTAATAGGGGTATTATGATACCGTGAATATAAGTCATTGTTTTTAAACGTAAATTTAAGGCGGTGTCGAAAAAAATGGTTTGACAGGGGGCGTAGAGTGGCTTAAAACCCGCATCAAGACGAGGGTGTGCTTGTTTGTGCGCCCTTATTTTGTTTTTTATTTCTAGATATTGGGAGGCGTCTTTTATGGCGCCCCGGATTGAGGCAAGCTTATGAAGACCTACTCCGCTAAGCCCTCCGACGTAGAAAAGAAATGGTTTATTGTTGACGCCAAGGACATTGTTCTTGGTCGTATGGCAAGCCAAATCGCTCTGCGTTTACGTGGCAAACACAAACCTATGTTCACTCCAAACATTGATTGTGGCGACAACGTTATTGTGATCAACGCTGAAAAAGTAAAATTGACAGGTCGCAAAATGACCGACAAAAAGTTTTACTGGCACACGGGTCACCCTGGCGGCATCAAAGAACGCACAATGGAAGCGATCTTGACCGGGAAACATCCTGAACGGGTTGTGACCAAAGCTGTTGAACGCATGATTTCACGCTCTCCTTTGGGCCGTGCTCAAATGCGTAAATTGCATGTTTATGCGGGTACGGATCATCCTCATATCGCTCAGAACCCAGAAGTTCTCGACATCGCATCAATGAATCCTAAAAACACAAGGGGCAAATAAACATGGCTGATCTTGGCGATCTTAAAGATCTGGTTGCAGGTGGCGATATCGCAACCACAACCGAAGCTGCAGCTCCTGAAGTTGCGGCACCAAAACTCGACGCCCAAGGCCGCGCGTATGCGACGGGCAAGCGTAAAAATGCAATTGCTCGTGTCTGGTTGAAACCGGGCTCTGGTAAAGTGACCGTAAATGGCCGCGACATCGAAGTTTATTTCGCACGTCCCGTGTTGCGCATGATCATCAACCAACCGTTCCACGTTTGCGAACGCGATGGCCGATTCGACGTCGTCGCTACGGTCGTTGGTGGTGGTTTGTCCGGTCAAGCCGGCGCCGTTCGCCACGGCATCTCAAAATGCCTGAACCTTTACGAGCCAGGCCTGCGCCCAGCTCTGAAAAAGAACGGCTTCTTGACCCGCGATTCACGTGTTGTTGAACGTAAAAAATACGGTCGCGCAAAAGCTCGTCGTAGCTTCCAGTTCTCAAAACGTTAAACCAAAAACGTTCCATCGTTATCAAAAAGGGCTACCTTCGGGTGGCCCTTTTTTTGTGTATTTTATTTAGGATTCTTTTAAAAAGAGGGCTTGGTCGATTGAATTGGTATGCTGGCTTGTAATTCCCTGTTCTCGTGATCTTGCAACAGTTTGCAAACACCTCTTTGGACTTTACGTGGGCTAGGGGAGAGAGGTGGAATTTGTTGTCTGATAGAGAGTAAATGAATTCTTTTGAATTAATAAATTCAACCTAATGAGCGGTGGTTATCTTTTTACTACCACTGACAAATGGTCTGTATTAAGATTATTACTTATAAGATTTGCTTGTAAAAGAGGAACATAATATGGGGTGGAAGGGGGCTTTTAGATCCATGGCAGCTGCGGGAAGAGCGGCAGAGAGAGAAGCCCGTAGGCGACAGCGCGAACTTGAGAAAGAACAGAAATTTTATGATAAAATGGAAGAGCTTGAACAAGCAGCTTATGAAGTTGAATGTTATGATAACTACATTGATCGCATTACATCAATCCACACTGAAATATGTATCAGTATTGATTGGCAATCTATATTCAATGAGCCACAACCAAAGCAACCCTCACCTGAGAATAAGTCCGAAAAAGCTGCTCGATATAACTTTGAGACCTATAGCCCAAACTTCTTTGTTAAATTAATTGGCTCAACTGAGAAGACTAAAGAATCGTTAAAAATGGAAATCAATACGGCAATACAAACGGATCAAGTCAGCAACCAAAAAGCCATAACTGTTTATCAAGAAAACTTAACCCAATGGGGGACTCAAGTTGAACTTGCTAAAGGTGTGTTAGCAAATGAACCAACTGCTTATAAAGAAGCCATAGCGAACGTTGAAATTTTTTCTGAGGTTAAAGAATTGGGTTCTAAATTAAATTTTCGATTTACGGATGAATCCTGTGTTTTCTGTACAATTAAAGTGCATTCCAAGAGCATTATTCCTGAACAATCAAAATCACTTTTAAAATCTGGTCGGTTAACACAAAAGAATCTAGCCAAAGGGAAGTTTTTTGAATTGTACCAAGATTATGTTTGCGGGGTTGTTTTGCGGGTTGCCAATGAGACGTTTTCAATTTTACCTATAGAAAGTATAACAGTGACTGCAAGTGATGATATTCTTGATAAAAAAACAGGTCATATAAAAGAGCAGCCCATTGTATCAGCCTTTATTCCTCGACAAACGCTTGAGAGTCTAAACATGGATCTAATCGATCCTTCTGATTCAATGGAGAATTTCATTCATCAGATGAATTTTAAAAAAACTCAGGGTTTTTCCGCTGTAAAGGAAGTTGACCCATTATAGTTCAGTAATATTTCATAGTGTCTGAGGTCGTGTTGGAAATGTTAAGTTACAGAGTATTCTGTTTCTAAAAATCGCCCAAGAGTTTCCCCTTGGCCCTTTTTTTGTGAGTACTCTACTTCTTCCACCCGCCCCAATTCGGGTCCTTGTCTCTTGCTATGAATTCGTCGGCCATTTCGCGGACGCGGGTGACGAGTTTTAGGACCATGATCTTCATGGCGGGGTCAATGGTGCTGAGACGTTCCTCGAAGGCTTGTCGGGGCATTTTGATGACTTCGACCTCGGATATGGCAATGGCGGAGGCCATTCTGGGGCGGCCATCAAACAGGGCCATTTCGCCAAAGGTTTCCCCGAATCCGATTTTTGCAAGGGTTTGTGGGACCGGTGACATCGTGTCTTTGCGGATTTCAACATCGCCCCGTTTTATGATATAGGCCGCGTCACCATCTTCACCTTCGTTAAAAACGATATCGCCGGGTGCATAGGTGATGAGTTCAAATGTATTGTCATACTCTCGAACATTTATATCCATAATCCGTAAAATCCTTATATCCGCGCAAATTTGGCGAACAGGCTGGGGTGAGTAACCTATTACACATGGGTGCGACCCCTGTTTTTTACAATTATTTTCATTTTATTGATTTATGTCATTGATCCTTTGGAGTTGTCGGGGTAAACAGACGCAGCTTGGTGACAAGCTATTAAAAATGTCGGGGAGTGGCGCAGCCTGGTAGCGCATCTGGTTTGGGACCAGAGGGTCGCAAGTTCGAATCTTGTCTCCCCGACCATTTTTAAATTTAGGCTTGCATCATAGCCAAAAACATCGAAAATGGGCTGATCATAACGTAAGGTAACTTAACGTCATCTGGGGGCTTAAAAATGGCGAATGCGCGTATCTACTGTCCAACCAACAACATCATGCAATCGGGCAAGGCTCAGGCTGCGCAGTGGCTGTTAGAATTTGAACCTGCGGAACGTAAAACCCCCGACGCCCTTATGGGATGGAGCGGTTCTGGCGATATGCTTCAGCAAATTAAAATGAGTTTTGCATCGTGTGAAGATGCCGTGGCCTATGCCAAGCGGTCGGGCATTGATGCCGAAGTGATCGCCGTAAACCCTGTAAAAAAGACGCTCAAGAATTACGCGGACCGTTTTGCGTTTGATCGTATTACATAGCCCATTAAAAAAATCATTTCTTAATGAATCTTTCTTGGCCCCGTAGCTCAGTTGGATAGAGCATCAGATTTCTAATCTGGCGGTCGCATGTTCGAATCATGCCGGGGTCACCAATATTTCAACGGCTTAGTGTGTATTCAGGCTAGAAATCTTCCTTGTGCCCATGCCCATGCCCATGCCCGTCCCGTGTCCATGCCGCACCCGTCCTGCACAACGTTCAACAGAAAAATAGATAAGAGGCTCTTGCCTGCCCGGTTATCGTTTTTCCATCTTCTGAAAATCGCCATAGCCGTCCTCCCAAGGATTCACAACATTCAAATCTGGAAACTGAAAATCACGAGGAAATCAGATAGATTTGCGCGCGGTTCCGATAAATCTTGGAAATCTTCTTGAGACTAAACCACAACAGAGGGCTTGCCACGGACTGAAATTCCCCGTGGGCCTTGGCGGAGCGCGGGCCATGGATGTAATGTTAGAACCTGACCCCCAAGTGCTTCGGCAATTTTGCTTTCTTGTGAGTAATCTTCTAAAAGATTTTTTTTAGGCTCTAACATCAAACAACTTTAAGCTTTTTCAAATACTGTTGTCGTCTGCAGAGAATGCAGTCACTCAGAAGCAAACATAAATTGCGGCATATACACTTCAGCTCAGCTTGGACATATTGTTTTCAACGGGCATTCGAATTTCAGAACGTTGCCCCATCCATATCCATGGTAAAGGCAACCGAGAACGCCGCGGCTAAATCATTGACCCCACGACAAAATCGTTGGTCCGAAATTACACCACACAACAAGCACACCACACAACAAGCACAAAGCCTTATTCATCACCGGACAAGGCACAGCCATGACACCAGACGATACCCGCGGACGCCTTCACAAACTGGTTGAAAGCACAACAATCCGCCGCCACTCAGGGCAACCCAAAAGGGACCCTATTAAAAAAAGATACCCAAATATTTAATGCTTTTGGCAACCAGAAGGACAATTGCTAAATCGCAATATTAATTAATTCAACACGACTAGGAAAGTTTTTTGGCATCTTACAACTCAGGTGGAGGCAGGGCTCCTCTGGGTGTTCCGGGCGGGGATGTTAGGCGTTGCATGGATTGTGGCGTTTGGTTGCTTAGGCGCGCTTCGGTATCGGTTGTTTCCACGTTCCAAGTCTCAAGCGTTGTCCCCAAGGCAAGGTCGAGGTTGGACAGTGAGGTCAGGTATCCCACGCGCGCAGAGACTTCATTTAACTGAGCCGTTCGCAGGCTGTCTTGGTAGCTTAAGACTTGGAAGTTACTCGAGCGCCCAATGGCCAGTTTGTCGCGTTCCACCGACAATTGTTTTTCAGCCAAAACGGTGGCTTTTATGGCGAGTTGGAGTTGGCGGTAGTTCGCGTTTGCATCTCGTACGGAATCTTGCGTATCGATGCGCACGGTCTGTTTGACTTGGCCTAAATTAATTTCTGCCGTTTGCAAGGAACCTTGGGCGCTGATCACCTCTGCTTTGGGGGCCAGACTTGTAAACGGGATCACCAAAGCCACCCCAATGGACATCGTGTGGCTATCCATGGGCACGCCTTTGATCGCGTCTTCAATTTTGCGGCGTGTATTGGTGCTGCCGGCCTTGCCCGTTAAATTCAAATCCCATTTCTTTCCGTCCTTGGCAACCACCAATGCGATCTTTGCCAAAGCGTAATTGATTTGAGCTTGGACCAGTTCAAGTCGATTGTTTTGCGCCAAATCCAAGGCAAGACCCAAAGGGATCTCAATCTGTTTAATATCGCCAAACGGGCTTGGCGTGAAATCGATG
>JAESSV010000224.1 GCA_016763895.1 Magnetovibrio sp.
GCCCGCCTCGTCCGACATAAAGATCACGCGCCCGCCTCTGGCAGTCACCTCTTGCATGTTCGATGCGGTTTTTTCAAACAACGCGTCCGTGGGGGCGATAACAATCACCGGGACGTCTTGGTCAATGAGCGCTATGGGGCCGTGTTTCATTTCCCCCGCCGCGTAACCTTCGGCGTGTATATAGCTGATTTCCTTGAGTTTGAGCGCGCCTTCCATGGCAATGGGGTAACAACTGCCCCGGCCCAAATATAACACGTCGCGGGCCTTGGCGACTTCGCCCGCCAATTCTTTCAAACGTTCATCGTGGTTTAAAACTTCGGCGGCGCGCGCCGGGACTTCGACCAAGGCCTCGACCAATTGGGCTTCTCGTTTATGGTCAAGGGTGCCTTTGGCGCGGCCCATGGCAATGGCAAGACAAGCCAACACCACCAATTGGGTGGTGAACGCTTTGGTCGATGCCACGCCGACCTCGGGACCCGCGTACGTTAACAACGCCGCATCGCTTTCCCGCGCAATGGTGCTTTCGGGGACGTTGATGATGGATAAAATATGTTGGCCGTTGGCTTTGGCATGGCGCAACGCCGCCAAGGTGTCGGCGGTTTCGCCCGATTGGGACACAAACAAAGCGGCTCCACCTTCGGCCAAAGGCGCATTGCGATAGCGAAATTCCGAGGCCGTATCCACATCGACCGGAATGCGGGCCAATTGTTCAATCCAATACTTTGCCGTTTGACAGGCGTAAAAAGACGTGCCGCATGCGATCAAGGTGATCCTTGAAATTTTCGCCAGATCAAAAGGAAGCTCGGGCAAGGTGACGGTGCGGTCTTGGGGGTTGATAAAGCCCGAAAGCGTGTCACCGATGACTTGGGGTTGCTCATAAATTTCTTTGAGCATGAAGTGGTCATAGCCCCCTTTGCCCACTTGTTCGGCGCAAAATTCGCTTTCTTTGGTGGGGCGGATAACAGGGTCGCCCGATTCGGTAAAGACCTGCACCGTGTTGCGGCTGAGAATGGCGTAATCACCGTCTTCCAGATACATAATGCGATTGGTCAAGTGAGCCAGCGCAATGGCATCTGAGCCTAAAAATACTTCATCATCGCCAAGCCCCACAGCCAAAGGACTGCCGCGCCTGGCCCCAATCATCAAATCATGTTCGCCGGCAAAAATAATCGCCAACGCAAAGGCACCGTCAAGTCTGGCCAGTGACGCTTTAACGGCTTCTGCGGGGCGCAGGCCTTCGTCAAGGTACGACGTAATCAAATGAACAACGGCTTCGGTATCGGTGTCCGACGCAAAGACGTGCCCCTTGGCGGTGAGGTCGCGTTTGAGGTCTTGAAAATTTTCAATGATGCCGTTGTGCACCACGGCTACGCGATCCGTGGCGTGGGGGTGAGCATTGGCTTCATTGGGCACGCCATGGGTGGCCCAACGGGTATGACCGATGCCAATTTTTCCGGGAATGGGATCGTTTTGCAAGACGTTGATCAGGTTTATCAGCTTGCCCTTGGCCCGTTGGCGCTGGATTTTGTCGTCTTTTAAAACGGCAATTCCGGCGGAATCATAGCCCCGGTATTCAAGCCGTGTCAGGCCCGTCGTCAAGCCTTGGGTGACGTCTGTGTTGCCAATGATGCCGATAATGCCGCACATAAATTCTTAGCCCTTGTTCAGCTTTTCTTTTTCCGCCCGTTTGCGGGCTCGGTAACTGATCGCCGCATCTTGTCCGGTTTTATGGGGCGCGCGGGTGGTCACGATGGCGTTGGCTTCGACATCAAAAGCGATGGTTGACCCTGCTCCGACAATCGCGCCATCGCCCACTTTGACCGGAGCAATCAATGCGGTGTTCGACCCAATAAACGCGCATTCGCCAATGATGGTTTTGTGTTTCATAAAGCCATCGTAATTGCACGTGATGGTGCCGGCACCAATATTGGCTTCGGTTCCCACTTCGGCATCACCGATATAAGACAAGTGGCTGATTTTAGCCCCCTCTTTGACATCGGTATTTTTGATTTCAACAAAGTTTCCAACCTTGGCCTCTTGGCCAATCGACGTGCCGGGGCGAAGCCGCGCAAACGGGCCTACGGTGGCACCCGGATGAATATGTGCGCCTTCCAGGTGGCTAAAACCCTTGACGGTAACGTGATTGGATAAAGTGACTCCGGGGCCAAATTGGACGTTGGGTTCAATGACCACATCTTTGCCAATTTTTGTATCAAAGCTGAAATACACCGTCGAAGGATCTTGCAACGTCGCACCACCCTTCATGGTTTTTTCGCGCATGAAGTCTTGAAAAATCACTTCGGCCTGGGCCAGATCAACGCGGGAATTTACGCCGATCAATTCGTCTTCATCACCTTCGACCACCGCACAGGCAAAGCCGTCTTCACAAGCTATACCGACACAATCTGTCAGGTATTCTTCTTGGTTGGCATTGTCGTTGGACAAGCGGGACAAAAATTGAGGCAACAAGCTTGCATCGAAACACATCACACCTGAATTGCACAAATTGATGTCAAGCTGTTCAGGTGTGGCATCATTGGCTTCGACAATCGCCAACAAATCGCCTTCGTCTTCATCCACCACCAAGCGACCATAGGCGCCGGGGTCAAGGGGTTGAAACCCCAATACGACGATAGACGGCGGCACTTTTCCGGGCTGACCTGCGCGGGCTTCTAACATACCGTTCAAGGTTTGCTCGCTGATCAAGGGCGTGTCGCCGTAAACAATCAACACGTTGCCTTTGAAATCCCCCCCGTTGGCTTTGGTGAGGGCTTGGACGCCGACTTTAACCGCGTCTCCGGTGCCCGCTCGGTCGTATTGAACGGCGGTGGTGTGGGGGCTGACGGCGGCTTCAAGGTCGGCCATATCCGGGCCGACCACAACCACGGTGTTGTCACATTGGATTTTTGCCAAGGTTGCCAACAAGTGGTTGATCATCGGTCGCCCCCCTAAGGGATGCATGACCTTGGGCAAATCGGACTTCATGCGGGTGCCCAATCCGGCGGCAAGAACGATGACGGCTGTTTTCTTTTTTGACATTTGAATTTGTGTGCCTACATAACGTGAAGATAAGATGTCTTAAAGTGTCACAAGCGGTTTGTTCCGCCAAGACAAAGATTACTTAATTTCCTTGGATTTGGATGGTTTTTTATGGCTGATAACACATTAGGATACATTTCGTCCCTGATTTTCGACTTGGACGGCACACTTATTGACAGCGCCCCCGACCTGCAAGCGGCGGCAAATCGCATGTTGCTGCCTTTAGGGCGCCGCGACGTCACCGTCAAAGAAATTCAATTGATGATCGGAGACGGGGTGCCAAAATTGGTGGAACGGTGCTTCGCAGCCACCGGCGACATTCCTTCGGACGATGAATTGGCCAAGCATGCCGCAGCTTTTGGCGCCGATTATGAACCCCGTTCCGCCGAGCTCA
>JAESSV010000225.1 GCA_016763895.1 Magnetovibrio sp.
CCTTGGGCGCGGCCCACGGTGCTATTAATGATGCTACCGCTAGATTTAGTGGACGAGCTGGTCGTGGTGCTCGTGGTGCTCGCTGCTACGCAGGAAAAAGCTATCCATGCGCCACTATTCCAAGAAGCGGATATTTGTCTTAATCCTGTTGAGGGAATTGTGTAGCTGATGGAGTAGGGTGCTGCGGCATCGATCGTCGTTGTGCCAATTGAGTCAATGATTTGAATTGAGGTTACCCCCGCCACCAGAGTAGCGGTCATCGTGATAATTTCCCCGGCGATCATGTTTGTGTTGCTCGCGAATTGTATTGCGTTTGAGCCGAGTGAGGATTGATCGGCTGTTGCATTGATAGATGCGCAACCGGCCGACAGGGTCGCTGAAGCCGCCGTGGCAGTAAAGCCGCCGCCGCCAGCTTGCGCCGATGTTGACAGGAAAAGCCCTGCGACAAGTGCACTGCCCCAAAGGCAGGGCCGTACAAGAGAGACGTTAGTGGCGATTACTTCTTTTAATAACATTTAAACAACAATCCATTTTATTTTAAAGACAATATATTCTCTATATGTCAGCGGGATATCATGTTGTACACGAATTAATATTTTAAATTAATGTTGCGCAATTAAATGGCGAGCTTCCTTGAGTTTCTGTTGCCACGCTTCAGACCAACAGCACGAGTGCCCGTATCCATCCACCACCTGTAGCCATGCTTTATGTCTTGATCCCATGGCGGTTATGAAGTTTTTGGCCTGGCTCAATGGAATGACTTTGTCATCCCCACCGATAAAATGAAGTTGCGGGATACCGGCGATTTGAGTAGCCACATCAATAGGGTTCAAAGACCCTTTCAAAGGTGAAATATCGTGCAGGGTTGTCCAAGCAATATGATCCAGCAAGCCTGCGATGGTGATGAGGCTGTGCACATCCGTTCGCCGCGCGGCGAGCAATACAGCCAAGGTTCCCCCACCCGAATATCCAATCAGGTCAATTGAACGAGCATGGTATCGGGTTTTCAGAGTGTCCAAGGCGCGGTCATAAGCCTCGACGACCTCTGGACCATAACGACGACTGGACCAATAGAGCGAGGAACATCTGGTGAGTTCTTCAGCCGTTAGAAATTGGCAAGGCCTAGCCAGATAGATTGCGTCCCCCCGCGCATCAAGGCGGGATAAAGACAGGACGGGACTATTTAAAGGTGTTGGGTCCGCAGGTGCTCTCCCGCCTCGCCAGTTGCGACCATCCCCCTCGATATAAATGGTGATGAAGTCCTTCGGGCTCTGCGGTGGCGTGATTGCGGTCAGTTGAAAACGACCAGACTCTAGCCTCACAATATTTTTTCCATCCTCTTGGGCAGAGGTTATGAGCCTAGAATAGGGTGAGGAGCACGCCGTGAGGAAGAGTAATGCGAGCGACAGAAAGCCGTTAATCAGGGATTTATAAAAATCTGTCATGAACTCATACTCCAGTGTTTCTATTGTGGTGACAGCCTAAGCCATCAAGGCCGCCGCCGTGTGCAGTTGCTTCGGCTGAGAAAAGCAGAAGCAACGAGCAAAACGCCGCGACCAAATGGTTATGGACTTACAATAACGAAAGACCGAACGATGGCGATCGGTGGTATAACGCCAAAAGAAAAATTCGCGATGGTCATGCTAGCATAATAAGTTCTACACAGATGCTCCCTTAATTATGGGGGTATTCACACACGAGTTATTCTGTACAGGCACATGCCCGCAAATATCCAAGAATCTATCGAATTCTTGGTGGACTATGCCAGCCAGTGCGAGAATTGGGATGTTGAGCAAAAGAAAATCGCCGATCTGCATCATCGCATCATAAAACGCATCAACTCAAAGGCTAAAAAGCGATCCACGCTATATTCTTGCCGTCATCAATGTTCGGCAAATATGAAGGCTAATGGTTATAGCAAAAAAGAAGTCGCCCACATCATGGGCCACGGTTCCAGTTGCGCAGCCACCCTTCACTATGGCCGAGGCGTGTCAGGCCGTAAAAGCATCAGCAAGCATGTGGATTGCGCGATTGAGGATATGTTGCCTAGGGTTGGCGAGAGGGGTGCTGTACCTGTGGCTTCATATACACCAAAACCGAAAATATGAGCTGGAAAAGGGTGGTTCTAGCGAGAATCATCGCTAAACCCACAACACCCTGATAATAATGCAAAAATTACCTTGCAAAAATAAAAAGGGCTCAGCGAATGACCGCTAAGCCCTTTATTTGTATGGTGCCGGCAACAAGATTCGAACTCGTGACCCCCTGATTACAAATCAGGTGCTCTACCAACTGAGCTATGCCGGCGCAGTGGATATTTGGGATGATATACAGGCGAACTGGGGTTTGAGCAAGGGGCTTTGCGGCAAAGGAAAGATTTTTTTGTTTGAAAGGGGTATGCTGCTCCAATGCGTTTTTAGAGGAGAAGAAATATGAGATATGCTCGGGCCGCTTTTGGGGTTGCTGTTTTGCTCGCTGGGCCTGTCTATGGCACCGAAATAAACGTGATTGAGGCGCTGCAAAACAAGGCTGACCTTGGTGTTAAGCTTTCGGTTCAAGGTGATACGTTGGTGATTGAAAGCAAAGGCATGCCGAATCACGTTACGGGTAATTTCCCTATGATGAATGACAGTGATGGCAATGGGCGGCCTGACAATCCAAATCAGATTCGCATTCAGGCCTATCGATTCGAAGTGCCGTTACACCCCAAACAGGCTCTCCGCACGTCGCCCTTGCCCATGGGGCCTGTGGCAATTTCGTTGGGGGGAGCTGTGTTTTACAATGCCTATTCGGCGGACCGGATGGATGCGGTGAAAAGTGAAGTCTTTGATGCCTGCAAAGGCTACCCCGACAGGCATGGACGTTATCACTATCACCAATATTCCCCGTGTGTTCCCCGTGTCGTTTTGGGCTCGGATGGTCATGCGGGTTTGATGGGGTGGGCTTTTGATGGTTTTGAACTGTATGGCATTAACCAAGACACCCATTCAGCCTTGGATGCATGCCAAGGTCATGAAGATAGCGTGCGCGGCTATCACTATCATATGAAAGCTTCGTTTCCGTATGTCATGGGGTGTTACCGGGGAACTCCAACGTTTCAAGACGGTCCAAAAACAAGCCTGAGACCAAAGATTCCCTTAAATATAGGCAGTTTCCGTGTGCCGCCGCGTCAAAAAGGGCGCCGGGCATTGCCGCCACCGCGTTATTAATTAGCCACATTGGGCCTTAAAACGCAGGTAATGATCGGCCAAGGTTAAGGCCAACATGGCTTCGGCGACGGGAACGGCGCGGATGCCGACGCACGGGTCATGGCGACCTTTGGTGATGATCTCGGCATTTTCGCCTGTGGTGGTAATGGTTTTGCGGGGGGTGAGGATCGAACTGGTGGGTTTGACCGCCATCCGCGCGACGATGTCTTGCCCCGAAGATATACCGCCCAAGGTTCCACCAGCATTGTTGCTTTGAAACTCGGGGCCATTTTCACCCATGCGGATTTCATCGGCATTTTCTTCGCCGGTTAACCAGGCCGATGAAAATCCAGCACCGATTTCGACACCTTTAACGGCGGGGATCGACATCAATCCTTTGGCGATGTCGGCGTCCAAACGATCAAAGACCGGCTCGCCAAGTCCGGCTGGAATGCCTGTGGCTTGCACTTCTACAATGCCGCCAATGCTGGAATGGGCTTTGCGAACGCCCAACAAAAGCTCTTCCCATAACGGGACGGTTTGGGCATCTGGGCAGAAAAAATCATTTTTATTGATTTGAGCCCAAACCCACCGCCCGGGATCAATGTCGATGTGGCCCATTTGTACGAGGGCACCGCGAATTTTGACGCGTTTGGAAATCTTGTCTTCCAAGACCCGGCGCGCCACGGCTCCGGCGGCGACCCGCACGGCGGTTTCGCGGGCCGAAGATCGTCCACCCCCCCGATAATCACGGGCCCCATATTTGGCATGATAGGTAAAATCGGCGTGACCCGGGCGAAATTTATCTTTGATGTCGCCATAGTCTTTGGACCGGTGGTCGGTGTTTTCAATCAACAAGCCAATGGGCGTGCCGGTGGTTTTGCCTTCAAAAACGCCGGATAAAATTTTGACTTTGTCCGGTTCGCTGCGTTGCGTGGTGAATTTTGATTGTCCGGGGCGACGCTTGTCCAGATAAGGTTGAATATCGGCTTCGGACAATTTGATGCCGGGGGGGCAACCGTCAATGGTGCCGCCGATCGCAGGCCCATGAGATTCGCCAAACGTGGTCAGGCGGAACAGTTCGCCAAAGGTATTGCCAGACATATGGTAACTTTCGTTAAACGGTTGAAATATCCGGCGCGTCGACGGCTTTCATGCCAACGGTGTGATAGCCGCAATCCACGTAATGCACTTCACCGGTGACACCGCTGGACAACGAGGACAGCAAATACAACCCAGCCCCGCCAACGTCTTCGAGCGTCACGTTACGGCGCATGGGGGAATTAAGCTCGTTCCATTTTAAGATATAACGAAAATTACCGATGCCGCTTGAGGCGAGCGTTTTCATAGGCCCGGCGCTTAACGCATTCACGCGGATATTGCTGCGGCCCAGATCTTCGGCCAAATAACGCACGCTGGCTTCCAAAGCAGCCTTGGCCACGCCGATGACGTTGTAATGGGGGATGACTTTTTCGGCACCATAATGGGTGAGGGTAATGATGGACCCGCCGTCCGTCATCAACGGCGCCGCGCGTTGGGTGATTGCCGTTAAAGAAAAGACCGAAATATCCATGCTGGTGAGGAAGTTTTCGCGGCTGGTATCGACATATCGACCCTTAAGCTCGTCTTTGTCTGAATAAGCGATGGCATGAACCACAAAGTCCAGCTTGCCCCATCGATCTTTTACTTCGGAAAAGACCTGATCGATACTGTCCATATTGGTGACATCACATTCAATAAGAAAATCAGAATCAACCGAGTTTGCCAACGGTTCAACGCGTTTTTTCAAAGCATCGCCTTGGTAGGTGAATGCAATTTCGGCGCCTTGGGCGTGAAGCTGTTGGACAATGCCCCAAGCGATGGAACGATTGTTGGCGACGCCCATGACAAGGCCGCGTTTTCCAGCCATAATTGGACCAGCTGTGCTCATGAATTAGGGGTCCTATCTTTCAAAAAGTCTACCAGAGTTGGATTGCATCTTACACGAAACAATGGACTGCTGAAAAGCCTTGCGACGAGAACCTTTCAATATTTAGCAATTGACATGTATCATGACCGAATTGGGTTAACAGATTGTTGTTGTTGAATAATGAACGATATAAATCATAAAGGTGAACCAGCTAAGGCTAAATATACAAAGCGGATTCGTATATTTATAGAAGAGTTTCAAGCCTTTGCAGGTTTAGTGCTCAAACGTTTTGGCAATGACAAGTGCATGCATATCGCAGCAGCACTTAGCTATACAACCCTTTTGGCGCTCGTTCCTTTGGGGGCAATTGCGTTTTCAATTTTACGGGCGTTTCCCGTGTTTGATAACATTCAAGGTCAGGTCAAAAGCTTGTTGTTTGAAAGTTTTATGCCCGAATCGGTGAATGGAGCCGAGGCATACTTTGATCATTTCGTTTTTCAAACCCAAGGTTTAACGGCCATTGGTACGCTGGCTTTGACGGTGACGGCGATCATGTTGTTGTCAACGATTGAAACCGCTTTGAACGCCATTTTTCATGTCAAAACCAAACGCCCGCTTGTCCCGCGTGTGTTGATGTTTTGGGCGGTGTTAAC
>JAESSV010000226.1 GCA_016763895.1 Magnetovibrio sp.
GCAAGCCGGGCAAGATATTCGCATTGAACGTGAGGCCGTGACCGCCATTCAAGGCTCTCAAGTGGCCTTTGCGCACCGCCGCCTGAGCATTATTGATGAAGGCGAAGGCGGTTGGCAACCCATGGCGACGGCAGACGGAAAATACGTCCTGACCTTCAATGGCGAGATTTATAACTATGTTGAGCTTAAAGCCGAATTAGAAGATGACGGCGTTTGCTTTACGTCGTCATCGGACACGGAAGTTTTGCTGTCCGCTCTGGTCACGTGGGGCGTCAAGGCAACAGTGTTGAAGCTCAAAGGTATGTTTGCCTTTGCCCTGTTGGATGTCCAAGCCAAAACCGTAACTTTGGCCCGGGACCCGTTTGGGATTAAGCCCCTCAGTTATACGATCTTGAAAGGTGGCTTGGCCTTTGCCTCTGAACTCACCAGTTTGTTGATGCTACCCGGTGTGCGCCGGTCCGTTGAACCGAGCGCTTTGTACGATTACTTGCGGTTTGGCTTGACGGACAGGGGGGATCGCACCTTGTTCGCCAGCATCAAACATTTACCACCCGCACACTTTGCTGTTGTCAGCCTTGACCAACCCGACGTCGTGAAGCCCCAACGCTATTGGCAAGCGGAACTGAAACCGCTTTTGAATATTTCATTTGAAGAGGCCACGGCAGAACTGCGTCGTTTGTTTGTCGAAAGCGTCCGGTTGCACTTGCGGGCCGATGTTTCCGTGGGAGCGGCACTTTCCGGCGGTATTGATTCTTCTGCTGTGGTGGGTGTGATGCGAGCCATTGAAGGCGACGATTTAGACCTTCATACATTTACGTTCATTGCTCCGGGGGCAAAAATTAATGAAGAAAACTGGGCCGATATTGCCGCACAATCCGCCCAAGCCCATCAGCATAAAATTAGCCTAACGGGAACAGACTTGGTCCAGGAATTGGATGCTTTAATCCAAACCCAAGGCGAACCATTTGGTTCGACATCCATATTTGCCCAAAGTGGGGTGTTTAAACTGGCCCGTGACAAGGGCATTAAGGTGACGTTGGATGGACAGGGCGCCGATGAAATTTTGGGGGGCTACACACCTTTCTTAGCCGCTCGTCTGGCCACTCTGATAAAATCTGGGCAATGGGTCCGGGCAATCAAATTCACAAAATCCATCGAAGATGCGCGGGGGACGGTCTTGCGTGCCATGCGTTTTATATTGCCAACTTTTTTGCAAGGTCTAGCCCGGCGCGCAATCGGAGAAGGTTTGGTTCCCCCCTGGATGAATGGCGCATGGTTTGAACGCCAAGGTGTCACGATCCAAGCCCCGCAAAAACCCGTGGCGGGGGATGTGTTGCGTCACGAACTTTTGGAAAGTCTTACAGATCGCATTCTGCCGGCGTTGTTGCGTTACCAAGATCACAATTCCATGGCCCATTCTGTGGAAAGCCGGGTGCCTTTTTTAACCATACAACTGGTGGAATTTTTGTACAGCTTGCCCGAAGAATTTTTGATTTCCGACCAAGGCGAAACAAAGTCAATATTTAGGGCCGCCATGCGGGGGCTGACACCCGACGTTATTTTAGACCGCACAGACAAAATCGGCTTTGCGGCTCCGGAAGAAACCTGGTTAAAGGAAGCCGGGGTATGGTTAGAAGAGGTGTTGGAAAGCGAAACCTTGAAATCCATTCCGGCTTTTGATGCCAAGGCCATGGCACACGAAATTGCGTTGGTGAAATCTGGACAGAAACGTTTGACAGGTGAGGTTTGGCGTTGGATAAACTTAAGTCGCTGGGCGGAAATTTTTGATGTGAGTTTTGAAGCATGACATATGAAAAAAAACTCACCTACGTGAGTCCCGAACCCGAACGCCAAGGCCACGCATCTTATACCCACGTGCACGAAATCATCGATGGTTTGGTTGAATTGGGTTGGGATGTGGATTTGTTTTGTCCGCGTTATGGCGAAGCTAAGTTGCCGGGCGCACTTTCCAGGCTTTTGGGCATCAGCAAAACACTTCTCAAGGTCATGACGGCCCCGCGTCCCAAGGTTTATTACATGCGCTGGCACTTTGCCGTTTTCCCCCTAGCCTTGTTTGCAAAAATTTTGGGCATTCCCACGGTCATTGAAGTCAACGGCCCGGTGGACGATTTGTTTATCGCATGGCCCATAACCCGAAAATTTAAGAGCTTTTTTACGTGGTTGATGCAATCTCAACTCAGGTGGTCGGATGGCGTTGTCGCCGTAACCGGGGGGCTGGCCGAAACGGTGCGTGACATTACGGACCAAGACAAGCTCATTGTCGTGATTCCCAATGGGGCGAACACGAATCAATTCACGCCCCAAGCGGCTGAGGCCGTGAATGCAACAATTCATATGTTGCCAGAGTCCTTCATGATATTTTTTGGCACCATGGCCCCGTGGCAAGGCATCGGCACGGTGTTGGCTGCCTTAGAAGATCCGGCCTGGCCCAAAAGCATGCATGCCGTTTTTGCCGGCGATGGAGCGGAACGCCCCGCCGTTGAAGCCTTGGCACAACGTCTTGATCATGTGCATTATTTGGGCCGCGTCCCCTATGATGAATTGCCAAGTGTGGTGGCCCGAGCGCAAGGTTCATTTGTGTGTTCGGAAAACCTAGAAGGGCGCGCAAGCACCGGGTTGGCTCCGCTTAAGTTGTTTGAAAGCATGGCTTGCGGCCTTCCCATTATTTCGACAAACATGCCATTTCAAGCGGATGTTGTCAGAGACGGCGGTTGCGGATACGTTATTGAGGCTGGAAATGCTCAGGTTTTGGCCGAAACGGTGGTCAAATTGATGAACAACCCGGTCGAGGCCGGCGAAATGTCAAAACGATCCAGAGCCATTGCGGTAAAAGATCATTCTTGGGCTGCGCGCGCCAAAGATACCCAAACGGTTCTTCAACGTGTATTAAAGGGCTGAGGCATCAGCTCAGGATATGAGAAAGATTTAAAATGAAGAAATTTGCATTGATAGGAGCCTCAGGCTTCGTGGCCCCGCGCCATATGAAAGCCATCAACGAAGTCGGCGGAAATTTGGTCGCAGCCTTTGACCCGGCAGACAGTGTCGGTGTGATTGATAGCCATTTCCCGGACGCCCGTTTTTTCACAGAATTCGAACGCTTTGATCGTCATATCGACAAATTACAACGCGCCGGCGAAGGTGTGGATTATATCAGCATTTGTTCGCCAAATTACCTGCATGATGCTCATGTCCGTTTTGCGCTGCGCTCTGGCGCCGATGCCATTTGTGAAAAGCCGCTGGTGCTTAATCCTTGGAACCTTGATGGTTTGGAAGAGATGCAAAAGCAAACCGGGCAACGTGTACACACCATTTTACAGTTGCGTTTGCACCCGGCCATCATTGCCTTAAAAGCGAAAATAGACGCGGCCCCAGCGGATCAGGTCTTTGATGTTGATCTGACTTATATGACGTCCCGTGGGGCCTGGTATTTTGTATCCTGGAAAGGCGACGAAGCAAAATCAGGCGGCATTGCCACCAACATTGGGGTGCATTTTTATGACATGTTGTCCTTTGTGTTTGGCGATTTCAAAAAAAGCCATGTGCACCTTAGAACGCAAAGTCATGCGGCGGGGTATTTGGAATTCAAGCGGGCACGGGTGCGATGGTTTTTATCGGTTGATCGAAATGATTTGCCTGAAAACACACCCCAAGGTCAAACCACCTATCGCTCGATTACGGTGGATGGTGATGAGGTTGAGTTTTCGGGGGGCTTCACGGATTTGCATACCTTGAGCTATCAAGATGTTTTGGATGGGGGAAGCTTTGGTATTGATCAAGTGCGTCCGTCCATCGAATTGGTGTCAAACATTCGCACCTGTAAAATTGAATTGAACAAGGGCGACCAACATCCCTGTGTTGCGGGCAAAAGCTAATGGAATTCATAGGCGTTACCATTCACGAAAGCGCTTATGTTGATGAACCTTGTACCATTGGTGCGGGGACAAAAATCTGGCATTTTTCGCATATTTTATCTGACACCCATATTGGTGAAGATTGTGTGTTGGGGCAAAACGTGGTGGTGGGACCGGGTGTGACGATTGGCGCCAATGTCAAAATTCAAAACAATGTCAGTGTCTATAAGGGTGTGACCTTGGAAGACGGTGTGTTTTGTGGCCCGTCTTGTGTCTTTACCAACGTCAACAATCCAAGGTCGGAAATCAACCGCAAGGATGAGTTTTTAGAAACCTTGGTGAAGCGTGGAACCACAATTGGCGCCAACGCGACCATCGTTTGCGGGCATACTTTGGGTGCGTACAGTTTTATTGCGGCGGGGGCGGTGGTGGCGGTTGATGTGCCTGATTTCGCACTGATGGCCAGCGTTCCGGCAAAGCGCATCGGATGGATGAGCCGCGCCGGGGCAAAGCTTGGCGACGATTTGGTTTGTCCTTTGGACGGCAGGCGGTATCAACTGGCGTCTGAAAATGTGTTGGAGCCCGTGGATTAAATGTCAATTGCGTTCATAGATCTGCAAGCTCAACGTCAAGCTTTGGAACCCGGCCTTACCAAGGCCCTGCAAAAGGTGCTGGACCGTGGGGACTTTATTCAAGGCCAAGAGGTGCGTGAATTTGAGCTGGCCCTGGCTCAATTTTGTGGAGCAGATCATGTCATAAGCTGTGCCAATGGCACCGATGCCTTGACCTTGGTCGGCATGGCCGAAGGCTTAGGCGTTGGGGACGCTGTGTTTGTCCCGGCCTTTACATTTGTCGCCACCGCAGAAGCTTTTTCGATTTTGGGGGCGACACCGTACTTCGTCGATGTTGATCCTCGAACATTTAACATGGACACAGAAAGTTTAAAGGCTGGCATTGTTGATGCCAAAGCCAAGGGGCTTACGCCCAAAATGGTGGTGGGCGTGGACTTGTTTGGACAGCCCGCCGATTATCAAAGCCTGGCCGTTGTGAGCAAAGCTGAAAATTTAATTCTGGTCGCGGATGCGGCCCAAGGCTTAGGCGCAACCCTGCATTCAAAATCAGTGGTCGAATACGTCGATTATACCACCACCAGTTTTTTCCCGGCCAAACCCTTGGGATGTTATGGCGACGGTGGAGCGGTATTGTGCAAGGATGCCGAAAAAGCCAGCTTACTTAAATCCTTGGCCCAACATGGCAAGGGCCAGCAAAAATACGACAATGTTCGCATCGGTCTGAACAGCCGTTTAGACACCTTGCAAGCCGCCGTTTTGTTGCAAAAATTAAACGTGTTCCCGGGTGAATTAAAAACCCGCCAAGACGTTTCTCAGCGTTATTTTGAAGCCCTAAAAAGCAAAGTTGAAACGCCATTTGTTTTGGACGGGGCGGTGTCGAGTTGGGCGCAGTATACGTTGAAGTTAGACAATCGGAATGCTTTTCAATCAACGCTTAAAGAAAAGGGAATTCCCACGGCGGTTTATTATCCGATGCCGTTGAACCAACAAACGGGCTATAAAAATGACCCGGTTGTGCCCGGTGGAGTGCCCGTATCGGATGGCTTGGCAAGACAAGTGATCAGCCTGCCCATGCATGCGTATATGCCAGACAAGGTGCAAGATTTTATTATTGAAGAAGTGCTCAAGGCCTTATGAAGGTCGGCTGATTTTTAAGGCTCACGTTGGTCTAAAATTCATCACTTATCTTTGTGTTTGTCCACCAGTGTCGTAATTTTTTGGGCCATTTCTTGCATAACGGCAAGAGCAGATTTAGGGCTGGTGGTGACCATTTGCAAAAACATTTCACCTTCTATACGCAGAACGTTAACCGGTCCTTTGGCGCGCACGGTAACGAGCCTGGGCACGTTTTGGATCACCGCCATTTCCCCAAACAATTTATTCTTGGTAACGGTTCCCGCATGAACTTCATCATTTGAATTGACCACGATTTGGTCGACTTGGCCTTCTACGACGATATAAACATACGTCGCGGGCTCATCAATATGAAACACCACTTCCCCGTCTTCGTAAGTTAACAGTTGACTGGTGAAGGCCAAAAGCTTTCGATTGGCACTGCTTAAACCTTCCAACATTGGAATGGATTTTATGATTTTGCTGGCGTCTTTAAAGTCCATGTTGTGGGTCTGCTCCGTTTAACGTGTTGCCGTAAGGCTCTGATAAATTGATCCCGGTTTGTTGATGTCGGAACAGGTTCCTTGTTCGACGACGCGTCCTTCTTGCATCACAATGGCCTTGTCAAATTTATGGGCGAGGCTGGCCGTGTTGAGCACCCATAATAAGCCGCGTTCCCCTGAATCCTTGAAAATATTGTCCATCATCTCGGCTTCTTGGCTGGGCGAGAAAATTGACGTTGCGCCGTCAAGAACCAACAGGTCAGATTTTTTCAACAGGGCTCGGGCGATGGCGATTTTTTGCCGTTGTGTCCCTGAAAGTCGGCTTCCGCCAATGCCAACTTGAGCCTCAAGCCCGGCTTCAAGGATGTCAAATTTAAGATCAAAGGCTTCGACGGCCTCGGTCACCATGTCATTAATTTTTCGCTCAGCCTGGGGCTTGCCATAAATCACTTTGCCAAAAAGCAAATTATCTTGGATAGAAGCCAGTGAATTATAGCTTGTTTCATCAAAAAATGCGACATCGGCCTTCATATGGTCCGGAAGGTTTTGCGCAAAAATATGACGCGCTTTTAAGATATCTTGTTGAATGGCCTCATCAATTAACCCAAGACGATGGCGCGCCGTCACCAGACTGAACGGCAGCTTTGCCAGCATCGATTTATCATCTTCTGTTAAGCTGGAAATCCCATCTGCATCGATGATGCGCACGCAATGCACATAATGGGGCAATTCTTCTGGTTCGATGAAGCTGAAGCGTCTGAAAAATTCATGCTCGGGCGGAATGTCTTGAAACATATCGACCATGATGTCAGCCAGCTGGGCCCCAATGTCGATAAATTTTTCATAAAGACCAACTCGGTTCAATGTTTCTATCACATAAGCATTGGTGCTGAGGTGTGCGACGCCAAGTTCATCCGACAATGGCGTGCCAAAAAGCAAGTTTTCGGCGACAGACAGGTTGGAATTATAGTGGCCGTGATGGAAGGGTTCAAACAAAGATTCCATATTGGCTTTGCGAAGCGCATTGTGAAGGTGCACGCGGGCCTTCAAAATACGTGCGGTAACATCATTGTTTTCTTGTGGGTCGATGGACTGATTTAGCCCAAGTTTATAGAGGCTGTTTTCTAAGCCCACGACGGCAAGCGTTTCATGCAGCCGGGTTGTCAGTTGCTTTGGCCCTGTGACGCCCGCAGCTTGATAATCGATCCAGTCAGACGCAAAGTCATGAACGGCATTTCCAGAAGCAAGCGCTTCCTCGTTCCAAAGCTTTTGGGCCTCTGCACCTTCACAATCATATTCAGGGGCGATCATCGGTTCGTGTTTTAGGCCATATAACAAATTGTCTCTTACGCTTCCCGAAAACAAGGATGCATTTTCTCCAACATAGGCAAATCTGCGTCCGGTAATGGCTTCGTGCAGGGGCGCCATATTTTCATCGCCAATTTTAATGCGTCCCGAATCAGCGCTTAATAATCTGGATGCAATTTGGGAAAGTTCACTGCCGCCGATGCCATCCGTGCTGAGGATACAAACTTTTTGGCCGATGTTTAATTGAAAGGTTGCCCCCTCAAGGACCGAAATGCCGTTGTCGCTTTCCAGATTCAAAAAGCTTGCATTCAAGGTTTTGTTCATAAGCGGCAGAACTTCGGTGCCCACGCCTTGTTGCGAACTTTTGTACATTCCACGGGGGCGAAATTGGTCGACCAATTGGCGATATTTGATCTTGGCATTTTCCATCCCTTGATAGTACGTGAGCAAATCTTTCCAAGGGTCAGACAAATCCTTGTAAGCCGCAAGAACCGCGACCAAGGCGCCGAAAGACAGCTGATTTTCGATGACCAAATATCCCCCTATGGAATAAAACATAAAGGGCGTCATTTGAGCGAGAAAATTATTGAGGAATTTAATGACAAATTTCTTGCGATAAATTTCATAACGAATTTTATAAATATCACCAAGGCCTCGGGATAAATTTGCACGTTCATATTCAGACGTATCATTTGCATGAACTTCCTTGATCCCCGAAATGGTTTCACCCAACTGTTCGGAAAGTTTACGCACCGCAAGGACGCGTTTTTTACCCAGTATATTCACTCTTTTTTGCAATTTGGGTATGACGTACATTTGTAAGGGATAAAGGGCAATTGCGGCCATGCCCAAATACGGATTCTGGATGAACATGAAAATAAGGATGGTTAACATCCGACCGCCTTCAAGGGCGGGAACGGCAACGGCATCGCCGATGAACCCACCCAGGGGTTCGACTTCTGCCGTGATCATGGTGATGATTTCGCCTTGGGACATTTTTCGAAAATGGGGCAACGGAAACCGCATCACCTGGCTGCCAAGTTCATAACGAAGCCGCCGCAACATGCGTTCACCCAACAGACCTTTGTAAACGCTGATCACGTACTTAAAGGCGCCATTGATCAAGACCAAACCGAGAAAGGCAAAACACAAGGTCAATAAAAATTCAATTTGATTCAGGTCATAGCCATGAAAATTGACCGGAAAATTACGCCCACCAATTGCATCATTTATGATCTCCTTGGGCATTTCCAAGATCGCATATAAAAAGGGCATAGATACTATGATCAACACCAATAGCGTGACTTGTTGCCGCATGCTGTAGGACGTGATGAATTTGAAAATAGTCTGCTTCATAGTGCCTGCTATATTCTTATGTTATTTTTAGGTGATGCGCCCATGTGTTGTGTCCATGTATTGCATGATTTCGGAGTATTGTCGGTGTGTTGCCCGATTTCGGTTATTTATATCTTCGTCTTGGACGCCAAAGAGTTACACTATCATATAGAATACAAGGTCAGGCGAGCCTAATAATCCAAAAACAAACTATTTTTCGACAATTCATTGTAACTTCACTTCTGTCAGTGGCGAATACAACTATATATTATCTAAGTATTACTGGATAATTATTCAATAATGAGTTTATACGGAGGATGCATGAGACAGGCTCGACTTTTGATGTATAGCCATGACACGTATGGCCTTGGGCATTTGCGCCGCTGTCGGACAATTGCTCATTCCCTTGTTGATTATTTTGATAATTTATCCGTATTAATTGTCTCCGGATCACCGATTATTGGCTCTTTTGATTTCCACCCTCGGGTGGATTTCGTGCGCATTCCCGGTGCCGTGAAATTAGACAGTGGTAAATATGCTTCTTTAAACCCTGCGATTGGAATTGATGATCAAATATCCATGCGGGCTTCGTTGCTCAAGCAATCCGCCGAAGTTTATAAACCAGACATCTTCCTTATTGATAAAGAACCGTTGGGCTTGAGGGGGGAAGCGAAAGACACGCTGGTGATGCTCAAAGCCCGGGGAACGCGCTTGGTTCTGGGCATTCGGGATGTTATGGACGAACCGCAAAAGCTTGCCGCCGAGTGGGATCGCAAGAATGTCATACCGGCTTTGGAAGATTTGTATGACAATATTTGGATTTATGGCCTAGAGCAAATTTACAATCCTTTAAAAGGATTGGGGCTCAGTCAGGCTGTTAAAGATAAAATGACCTATACGGGCTATCTGCACCGGTCGGCGTCAACCTCGCGCATCAATCAACACAGCCACAAGCTTTTGGAAGATGTTCCCTACATTTTGGTGACAACGGGCGGCGGCGGCGATGGTGTGCAATTGATCGATTGGGTTTTGCGGGCTTATGAACATGACCCCGATATTCCCTATCCGGCCAGCCTTGTGTTGGGTCCGTTCATGAATGTAAATCAACAGAACACATTCATCGACCGGGTCAACCGTCTTGAAAAAGTCAGCGCCGTGACGTTCGACGCAAATATTGAAGATTTGTTAGAAGGGGCCATTGGTGTTGTGTCTATGGGCGGTTACAACACATTTTGTGAATTGTTATCCTTTGATAATCCGGGATTGATTGTTCCCAGAACCGTGCCGCGTCTGGAACAACATATCCGGGCTTCGCGGGCTCAAGAACTGGGCCTTTGTGAAATGTTGATGCCCGAAGAAACCTATGATGCCGAACGCATGGCCAAGGCTCTGCATAATTTAGCCAGTCAATCGAAACCATCCGAAGTCCATATCCCCGGACTCTTGGGCGGCTTGTCGGTCATCAACATGATGATGGAACGATATCTCAGGCCAGAAGACAGCAACGCCCTACCTTTAACCGTTGTGAGTTCGTGAATGATGAATACACCTGTTGCATTTGTCTTAAAAGGTTACCCAAGGCTTTCGGAAACATTCATCGCTCAAGAAATTTTGGCGCTGGAACAGCAAGGCCTAGATATTCGATTATATTCATTAAGGCACCCAACCGATGCCACCCGCCACCCCATTCATGATGAAATAAAAGCTGTTCCAAACTATCTGCCCGAATATCTTTACCAAGCCCCAATGCGTTTGGTGAAAGCTTGGATGTCGGTGCGGTTAAAGCCCGGGTACAAGGCTGTGCGGGCCATTTGGTTTAAGGATTTGTGGCGTGACCGTACGGTGAACCGGGTTCGTCGCATCGGCCAGGCGATTATTCTTGCCGATGAATTGCCCGATGAGGTGCGCCATATACACGCTCATTTTCTGCATACTCCGGCTTCGGTTGCGCGGTATGCTGCACGGATTTTAGACATACCGTGGAGCTGTTCCGCCCATGCAAAAGACATCTGGACGTCGCCCGAATGGGAACTTCGTGAAAAGCTTAAGGATTGCAAGTGGTTGGTGACGTGCACAAAATTTAATGCTGAATTTCTGGCTCAATTATCAACTGACCCGACCCGCGTTGAGCTGGTTTACCATGGCCTTGATTTTTCTCGATTTACACCCCCCAAACATTTGGCAAATGGCCAAGATGGCAGCAATGCTGAAAATCCTGTTCATTTGATTTGTGTTGGCCGCGCCGTTGCAAAAAAAGGTCATGCCCGTTTGTTGGAGGCTTTGACACTTTTGCCCCAAGACTTGCATTGGACCTTGGATTTGATCGGGGGTGGTGAATTGATTGAACCGTTGAAACAACAAGCGACAAGACATGGCTTAGCGGATCGGATCGTTTGGTCAGGTGCCTTGGCACAACAAGACGTCTTGGTGCGCTATCAAAACGCGGATCTATTTGTGCTCAACAGTCTGGTCACCGGCAACGGGGACCGGGATGGCTTGCCCAATGTGTTGATGGAAGCTCAAAGCCAACGTCTTGCGTGTTTGTCCACACAAATATCGGCGATTCCTGAATTGATTGAACAAGACGTTACGGGTGTTTTGGTGCCGTCCGAAGACAATCAGGCGTTGGCCACCGCATTGGAAAAATTAATTCGCAATCCTCAACTCCGTCAACGTTTGGGCCAAGCCGGGTTCGACCGTGTGCATGATCAATTTGATTTCAAAGGCGGCGTTGGTCAACTGATGCATCGTTTTCAAGGTGCCCCAAATTCTTTTCAGAACGTGGCAGAGTGAGGTCGTATGAACATTGCCTTTTATGCGCCCCTTAAACCGCCCACCCACCCATCACCCTCTGGGGATCGGCGAATGGCGCGTTTGTTGATCCA
>JAESSV010000227.1 GCA_016763895.1 Magnetovibrio sp.
CTACTACTTCTTGTCCCGCTTCTCTTTGCCCTGAACGATCGTGTCCTTCCCATTATCATCAATACCGCCCTGGCCGGAACATCCGGTGGTTTGCTTGCCATGTTTGTCAGTTGGAAGATATTGGGAAAGCCGGTCGTAGACCGCATCATCAACGGCGTGATCGCCGGGTTGGTCTCTATCACCGCTTCCGTACACTTAACGCCTCCGCTGACCGCGATCTTCATCGGGGCGGTTGGCGGCATCGTTTGCGTATTTGGGATGATGGTGTTGGAACGTTGGAAAATTGATGATGCTATCGGTGCGGTCCCCGCGCACCTGTTCGCGGGCATGGGACACCTTGGCTGTCGTGCTCACCCCTGCGGACCGTTGGGGGACCGTTGGGGGACCGGGTTAACGCGTTAGGAACAATTCA
This sequence comes from Magnetovibrio sp., assembly GCA_016763895.1. GTDB lineage: Bacteria > Pseudomonadota > Alphaproteobacteria > Rhodospirillales > Magnetovibrionaceae > JANLGW01. The sequence goes on from JAESSV010000227.1 coordinate 413, forward strand.
CCATACAAACGAAAGGAACCATCGTTGAGACACGAGTGTATATGTGGAGAATTGGTTTCATCGGGAAATAATACGCCCCCGTTCAACTTATTCCAAGTGCGGGTAATTATTTAAACCTGAAAATGTCATAATGGCTCTAACCAGATATCATATTTTTGAATAAGGATTATGTGCCATAAATGTCGGCTTGCCGCCCGAAAGCAGACCTATTATGCATTCCTTAAAAAGGTCTGCTTATAACCAAGAACAGTCATATACGAAAGTTCTCTAGTTCTCTCATTTAAGCTTCTTTAGGCACGGGGAAAACATGGTCGTAAGCCCAATTGAAACCGTAAGCATAGAATAAAAATAATGCTGAAAATCCGATGTCGATGATGAATGCTTGCCAATAGGAAATACTCAGCCACCACGCGACTAAAAATATGCCAGGAATGACCATGCCCAACTCGAACAACGATGCATGGGCGGCTCGTATGACAAACCCGCGTTTTGCAGAACCCCTGTATTTTTGATCCCACAGGTCAAACAGCCAATTAAAAAGCATATTCCAACCCATTGCTAAACCGCTAAACATCAGGCTCAAAGCCCCAATGATTTCCACTGGGCGTCCTAATATCCAACTTCCGCCGACAACACCGACACCAAGTGCAATGACCTCGAAAAGGAGTGTGTGACGGATACGATCTCTAAGGGTTCTCATGGAAACTGCCTTTCTAGAAAGATATATTCAATTACTTGCATACTGGTAAATACCTTTCTGGCAAGATAAAATGGTTCCACTATAAATTATAGAGGTAGATATGACGGAAAAAATCACTGTTTCAGAGATATTAAAACAGATGAAAGAAAACTGGCATGAGGCGGCCGTTCCCGAAACCGGAGTGATGTTGGGTCTGATAAGGCTTAATGACATTGTTGTTGAAAGCACAACAAGGGCCATCGCAGAATATGGTTTGACGCAAGCTGCCTTTGAGGTGCTTGTAACCTTGCGCTCTTTGCCAGAGCCGCAACAACTTACGCCGACCGACCTTTATCGTTTCATTCTTATTACATCTGGAGGGATGACAAAGGTCCTAAAGCAACTTGAAATGCATGGGCTGATCGAGCGCTTGATCAACAAAGATGACCAACGCAGTAAATTTGTAAGATTGACAGAGGCCGGGGGCATTTGTGCCGAACGGTCAATGGAAGCAGTCTCAAAAAATGACAAAAAAATATTGTCCCAGGCATTATCGCCGTCCCAGATATCCCAGCTTGGAAATATTCTACTCCACGCCCTAAACAATCTTGAATCCGAATAGAGCAAGACCGCTACTTTGGGTCAGAAGCAGACCTTTTCATTAGGCTAAAACAACGTCCGCTCTAGCTCTCACAGCGGACATTGAATTTGGCACTTTAGAACTCTGCCTATAACAAATTCTCAGCCCTTAAATGCCCGATCATATTTCTGATTGTTGAGGGATGAAAATTCTTACCGCGAAAGCTCATGATCCTCTGTTCATTTAAAGCCTCATCAATACTTACCAATACAAAAGGGGAGCAGAAATATATCGGCTCCCTTCTTTATTGCGCATTGTTTCAATTATAAAGCCTAAGCTACTCTGTCACAGATCAACGGGTTTATCGTTGTCTTTCTAGCTTTGCATATCGCGAGTAGGGGCTCTTTCCAATCAGCCCAAAGACTTGAAAATTTGCGCTCATCTTCATAACCACTTTTATGATCCATCATTTGGATAGAGGTGTTGTTTAAGTTTGCCCAATCGGTGCCCATGCCTTCCTTGTCGGCTATGGCATCTTGCAATTGATCAACATCTGGGTTCCTTTGCGTGTCAAACCCGAAGATGAACGTATCGGGCTTAACATTTCGGAACACGGCGCCAGCACCTCAATATTTGAGCTGGTCTCACAGATGGACCAACAAGCTCGAGACCGCGACTTTTCCAAGCCCGTGGTGGTCGAACCTGAGACCGAAGCCGGGCAAATCGCAATATTTTACAATGCCGTCCGCCAAGCCCTAGCCCGAGAAACCCGCAGCAGCGGCACTGGAATGGTGCTCTATTTCGATCTGGATGGTTTCAAATGTGTAAACGATTCCTTGGGTCATGAAGATATTGCCGTGAGCACCTCAATCGGAATCGTCTTTTTTGGTGCCGACCATAACGAAACCGCCGAATCCCTTATCCGTAAAGCGGATCATGCCATGTATGCCGCAAAGCTATCGGGGAAAGGGGCTTATCGTTTTTACATCGAAAGCATGAATGAATCCGTATCGTGACCTGAATTCAGACCTGAATTCAGACCGTAATTCAGACCTGAATTCAGACCGTAATTCAGACCGCAATGGTGAGCAAAATCGTATTTCGGGCACGGTATACAAATCAGATTGCCCGAAAAGATTCTATATTTTTTGTTTCCCGGTTTAACTTTAACGTCACAAGATTTCGAACCTAGGCATGCGGTACTCCAGGAACATGTCGGGTTTATTGAGGGTTTGTTGAAGATTTGATTTAGAAAATAGCGATGGGCAACAATCCATTCTCTTTGGCATATTTCTTTAAGCGTCCATCCGTTTTTATCCGTTCAACGAAACCATTAATATAAGATAGCCAAGCCTTGTCACCTTTGTTAACGGCATACGCATATTCCGTCATATAAAAAGGTTTGGGGGGGGCTAATAATTTCGCCCAATCATATGTTTTGAGAATTTTTTTACCATAAGGGTAATCCGTTAAAAACGCATCAGCCCGCCCGGTCCGGACTTCTTTTTCACGTTGTTGAAACTTTACCACCGAAAGAATGGATGCTTTTGTAAAGCCCTTGGCAGCCTCTTCCATAAAGGTTCCTTTTAACGTAACCAAAATGTGCCCTCCGTCGTCCATGTCTTCCCATTTTTTTATGGTCGCATGTGTCTTGGGAACAATGGCATAAATGTCGCTTCGTAAATACGGAATGCTGAAATCTAAAGACTGAGCGCGTGATTTTGTAATCCCAACACCAAACATTGCAACATCACATTTGTCGGCTTTGACATCTTTGATGAAGGTTGAAAAACTTGTACTCATAAATTTTAATTTAACATTTAAATCTTTGGCCAGTTCACGAGCTAGATCAATGTCTAGGCCTTCTAACTTGCCATTTTTGTTGTTGAGAAATGAGATCGAATAATATCCAGGCCAATGGCAAACGCGTAACAAGTTATTTGCCTTAATCATATTTAAAGCACCCGCATGTCCCGAGGATGGGAACATAGAAACCAATAGAAATAGACCAAAAATAAGATGGAATATATTTTTAGAAACACAAGACATTACAACTTCACTTTTCAATTTTTTAACGATAAAGTGATAAATATCAATGTAATGGTCATAAAACAACACTATATTTAATGTAGGAAAATATGAAGTTAACTCTTGAGCCCGCTGCGCTTAAAACCACTTGGTTGGGCGGACGAAATGGAATTCTGATATTTTCTGTTACGGCATGCATCATTTTCATCGGCATTTGGGCACTTCAAATTAATTTGGGGCATGATCGGGCCATAAAGTCTCAAAAATCGTCAGCCTCGAACCTGGCCCGCATTATCGAAGAATCGAATAATAGTACCTTCCAAGCCATCGATATTATCCTGACAAATGTTGCCGTAAGCATGCGGCCTGACCCAATGGTAAAAGTTCAAGATACGAAAAAATATTTACAGTTATTGTTAAGCGAAGCGCCTCAAGTCCGTGAAATTGCATTCGCAGATGCATCCGGTCATATTACGGCGATTTCACGAGAAAATGTCAGTTCAAAATTAAACATATCTGGTGAAACATATTTTCGCCACGCGGTGAAAAGATCTATGTCCGAGCTGTATATTAGTCACCCAAAACCCGGTCGCTTATTGCTTGATGCCCCGCGTCAAGACGTCCCTTCTAAACAGTGGCACTTCATCGTTTTTCGTCCCGTCCATGATTCTTCGGGAAACTTTGTCGGCGCGGCTCTGGCGGTGATTAATCCCGGCTTTTTTCAAGAACAAATCAGAGCTCTTGATGTCGGCCATCAAGGTTCCATCGCATATTACCGCTATGATGGATCTCTGTTGGTCAAAGAAGGTGTGAATTCTGTACTTGTTGAAAAAGCAAACCTTGATCAAAAGGATCTGTTTTCAATCCATTTGCCAAGGCGCGAATGGGGCACGTATATAAAACGCGTTAAAGGACGGGACAAAATCATTAGCTATCGCGCCACATCAAGATGGCCACTGCTTGTTGTTGTCTCTCTTGATCAAGATGAACAGTTGGCTTCATGGTATCAAGAATCACAAGATCTTTCCTATTTAATGAGCGGCAGTTTATTTTTATTGTTGGTGCTGTCCATCAATATTTTTCGCCAGCGCTCAGTTCAAGAACGCGTGGAACAGGAGCTTCTTGACGCTCACCACGATCCTCTAACAAAGTTGCCTTCATTACGGCTTTTGCTGGATCGCTTATCAAATGCTTTACGCCAGGCACATCGTGAAAACGATAATTTATCGGTGCTTTACATCGACCTTGATGGCTTTAAACCCGTGAATGATAAATACGGACATGATGCCGGTGATTATGTCTTAAAAATTATTGCGGAGCGTTTTAAGAAATGTATCCGAGAAACAGATACCGTAGCCCGAATTGGGGGTGATGAATTTGTTATTATCTTAACAAAAACAAACAATATCAATGCAATAGATAAAATTGCTCACATGATCATTCAAACAACAAATGCCCCTATTTTCTGGAAAGAACACGAATTATGTATGGGGGCCAGTATCGGCATTGCCCATTTTCCTGAACATGGAACACAAACTGAAACGCTTATTAAGGTTGCCGATGATGCAATGTATGAAGCAAAACGCAGGGGAAAAAATCAATTTGTAATTTCACCTGCGACTTTAGAATCTAAGGCTGAAAAAAAAGCTTAAGGGCTAAATCAACCCCGCCAACGGGGAACTCGGATCGGCGTACATTTTTTTAGGCATGCGACCCGCTTGGTACGCCAAACGTCCGGCTTGGACCGCAAGTTTCATGGCGCGGGCCATTTTTATGGGGTCTTTGGCTTCGGCAATTGCGGTGTTCATCAACACGCCATCACAGCCGAGTTCCATGGCGACGGCGGCGTCCGAGGCGGTGCCGACACCGGCATCAACCAACACGGGGACTTCGGTTTGTTCAACAATTAAGCGGATGCCCACCGGGTTTTGCACGCCAAGGCCGGACCCAATGGGGGCCGCCAAGGGCATAATCGCAACACAGCCCATTTCTTCCAATATTTTGGCTTGAATGGGGTCATCGGCGCAATACACCATGACCTTAAAGCCTTCATCGATTAATGTTTTTGCCGCAATCATGGTTTCGGGCATGTTGGGGTAAAGGGTTTTTTGATCGCCCAA
>JAESSV010000228.1 GCA_016763895.1 Magnetovibrio sp.
CACATTCTTTGTTGCCACGGCCACGGGTGTCTGTGATTTCATCGATCACGGTTAGCGTGAGCAAGCTTTCAATCAAACCAATCGCCGCCAAAATAACGGCGTAAGGCCCGATAATGAGCAAGGTTTCCAAATTCAGGGGCACCGAAGGAATCCTAAAATCAGGTAAGCCACCCGAGATAGATGCCATATCACCAACGGTCCGGGTGTCCAGACCAAAGCCAACAACAACCGCCGTGACCGCTAAAATAGCCGCCAAAGGGGCTGGAATGGCCGTGGTGAGTTTCGGCAAATATTGAATAACCACCATCGCCAAGGCCACCAACCCCAACATGAGATACAATTGGTTACCCGTCATCCACGATGTCACACCTGCTTCGTCGGTCACTTTAAATTGGCCCAACTGTGCAAGAAAAATCACAATGGCCAAGCCATTCACAAAGCCCAACATCACTTGATGGGGCACCATGCGAATGTATTGTCCCATATGCAAAGCCCCGGCTAGGATTTGAATAATGCCCATCAACACCACCGTGGCGAATAAGTATTCGACCCCATGGTCCGCGACCAAGGCCACCATAACAACGGCCAAAGCCCCTGTGGCTCCTGAAATCATTCCCGGACGACCGCCGAACACCGCCGTAATCATGCCTACCATAGATGCCGCATACAGCCCCACCAAAGGATTCACGCCCGCGACAAACGCAAAGGCCACGGCTTCGGGAACCAACGCCAACGCAACGGTCAGGCCCGACAATACGTCAGCCTTCATAGAAGCGACTTTGGAGATGTGAAATTCAAACATAACGACAAAATACCTTCAAAAAATTATGAAAGGCCTAAATGCATCCGCAACAGCAAACACACCAAGGCCCCCGATTTGTCGCCCTTTTAACAGGTCTGGATGAACAATACCAGTGAAACGCAGAATACGCATTGGTCGCAAGATTGAACGGATCGGTGCAAACTCGGCCTGTCGCTTAAACTCTTTTTTTCAACAAGGCTTATGCCCTTGAAAAATTTGGGCAACCGAATTTTATGCCTAAACGGCCTTTTGTTCATCGGTGAGCTCAGCTTTCCGAACGCTGGAGGAGCGTAAGTTTAAGGCTAAATTTATGGTGAGCAGCGTGATGGAAATGGTCAAGTTAGATTTAGAGGTCTGGACCAGTCAAAGATATGGCCGTTCGTATCCATGAGGCCAAAGTTTCCACACGAATCAAGATCGCATACGACCTCTTCTGGGGCAAAGCCCCAAGGGAGGGAAACATCAAACATGCCTGTAGTTAGGTTTTTTATGCGCAGAAACAGCTCGTTCACGAAGTCGAAGTTTGGACCTGTCAGAGGTGTGGGAGTTCATTTTCTAGGCTTGCAAAAATGATCATCAGCAAAAATTAGTTGTGACGTTTAAACGAAAAACCACCTATTTCATCCATGAAACAGGGCATGGGCTCCCCATTTTTCTTGCCCATACCAGCCTTTGGCAGGAGGCCATCAACAAACTCCCCCTCACAGATGTCTCCATTCGGCAAGGTCCACATACCTTGACCGTGAGCCAATGAGTTTTGAAACGCGCCGATATATTTTGTACCATCCTGAAACGTTTTCACACCAATGCCGACGATATAATCCTTTTCAAAGCCCCCTCTAAAACATCACCATTGGGGTGAAGAATACGGCCTGCGCCTGATAGAAGGCTTTCTTTAAAATGGCCTTCGAATCTAAGCCCGTCCGACATGACTAAGAATCCTTGTCCGTTTAGAAGACCATTTTTACCCACCCCTTCGTGTTGACCTCCACCAGTATCTATCAATGAACCTAAACCATTGGCATCTAAATCTTTGATTTCACCTTTGTATACATAGCCATATGAGTACATGATCTTGCCCGTACCCATGATGTCCCAGCCTAAGGCTTCGCCCTCAACTGTTGTTCCATCCGAGATGTGTAAAAAGAGTCTGTCCGTGAGGGATACCGTTTATAAAAAAACCGTTTATGGAAATCACGTCCATTTCAGAATTTAACGTGAGCGTTCCAAGTCCATGAATTCGTCCATCCTGACACACCCCCCGACCATTGGGTTGGAGCGGCAGGATTTAAATCCAATTGGGCAGGAAGCCAATACGTGCATTCCGGCTGACCTTTCAGCTCATACAAACGACCCTGAGGGGGCACCGCCCATACGGTGGATGCAGACAATTGCCAACAAAGGGCCATGACAGAAAAAAGAAAATTCCGCTTAGATTTTATAAGAAACAGGCCTTTGTTTCTAGAATGGGTATTTTGGAAATGGTATATACGATCAAAGAGAGAAAGTCATTGTCATGTACAGCATCAACTTCATGAAATAGATCCCCGTAATTTTACGGACCATCCCTACGACTTTCGTAAAATCAGGGTTGTTTTTTGGTTCCTATACGAATGCTTTAAATAACCTTTGGTTGACCCATTAGCTTGATTTTTCAAATAACGTCCCACAGCAGACGCGAGAAATCCAGCACCCGAACTTTTGCGGAATGGATGGCGTTTCCCAATACAATCGATCACGTTAATGTTGATTGCCATAGAGGGAGACCGCCAATCCTAACCACAAAAAGGGATGTCCAATTTTGCGGATAAATGCGTATAGTTTCTTCACACTCACAGTCCTGTTCTGATGCTCCGTAAAACGTTAATCATCAAATATTATAGCCCCCAGTTTTCCGTCAGTCCCAATGGGAATGTGACCAGAGACGGTCCCTTCCCATGTGCCAAACATTTAAAGGGTTTTGATCCGGGGAAAGCTTGCATTTCATCGCCGGTAATCATGCCTTTCATAAATTTCGTACCCTTTTCCCAATCATACTTATCATGCCAACGTTCATTGCGAGTACCTTCGAATGTTAACGTATTACCATTGCGGGTAAATGTTAATTCCATGCTGGTGTCAAGATTACTTTTGTTGCTGGTGTAATATAGATCACCCTTGCTTTTAGGTTCAATCGCGTCAAATTTTGTATCAACTTAAAGTTTTGTGCTTTCGCCATATTTTATGGAGGACAGCTGATCATATTTTGATTTGTTGGTGAATATTTTTTTGCCAATGGCATCTTGATTGATTATTTCTGCATCCTTAATTTCTTGCTGATTTATCAGAAATTCAGTGGGGACTTGATAATCTTCCCCATCACCATTTTTATAATGATTTAAAGCAGCCGCCGCTTGACCTTTTCCGGTTAATTTACCCTCTAATTCCATGACATCTGTTTTTGTTTCTGTCGGTATCATTGAACCAATCGATTCCAGAATCGTTTTATCTTGAGATATTTCTAACCCAACATTCTTCGCTTTAATCCTTGCCGTGGCATCCGTTTTCCAGTCGTTGCAAAACTGTTTTTGGTCTGGATTTTCAGCCTTTAGGGTGTCCATTGTGTCGCCGATCTGTTGGTCATTAATTGGAGTGCGAGGCGGGGGTGCGAGGTCTGCGGATTCTGGGTTTTTTATTTGCGTCAATCTCTGACCGTTCTCACCGCAAACGGCACACGCAATTTATCCGTTAGCTTGGCGGATGAACCTCGTAAAATGGCGCGCAGCAGAGTCAACACCGACTATGCTTAGCCGCTAAATAAATCTGGTAAACGACCCGTGTTCATCATGTGGGTTCACATTTCATTATGCGTACAAAAAGCGGGTAATCTTTCCACAGTTGTCCGCATTTTCATACTCACGGATGAACCGAATAACGCCTTAGCTTAGCCTTCATCCCCAAGGACCTCTTCTGGGGCAAAGCCCCAAGGGAGGGAAACATCGTTTCCAAGGGCTGTTTGTCCCGCTATTTTTATGCCCAAGCTTCCATTTACGCACCTTTGCGGTTAAGTCTTTCAAACGCGAAAGAAGCTCAGAATTAAGGCTGAGTTTTGTGGTGTGCAACAAGATCGAAACAAACGACCATTGTTTGATATCTGGAATTGTCGAAAGTGTGGGAGTTCGTTTTCTGTTCCGAAAAACATGTAAATCAATTCGACGAGTTTTTAGTTAATCATTTGGGAACCATATAGAATTTTCACCGAGGGTATCAAAGATCATTTCGCCTGTATTCAGATCAAGAACATATATATGGTCGGGCACGCGCATGACTTCAATCATGGCGTAAACTCCATTTTGGTCAATAAGCACCTGTTCGCGTTTTTGGTTCTTTAACTGAATCCGTGCCATTTCGCCTGTCATTTTATTTTTCAGATAAAGCGGAAGGGCTGCGTGCAAAGAGTCTCCCTCGATCGAGCTGTGAAGAAGCTCAAATTTACAGACCTCACAAGATACTTTTCCAACCCCTTCAATGGGGCAGCCCCTGCCCAATACATAACCCTCAGGAGATAATTTACACTGCGGGAATGCTTTTTTAAAAAAGGCTTTTCTTGTCTGGCTATCATTTCCAAGATGGCATTGTCGGCCCCGGTACAGTACTCCATACCTTGCACAATACTTTGATGAAGTAAGCTTAATTCCACTGGCTCCTTCTTCAGTCCAGAATGGTTTAAGAACGGACATACCTGGAGTATCGCCAGCCTCTGTTTTTGTTGGGAGGGCCTCGATGACATTCCATTTTCTTTCGGCGAGAACAAACTCATAAATCTTCAGTATTGCGTGGCTTCCCCATTCAGGTTTTGCAAGTCCGTTAATCTCCATCCCAATACGATCCTTAAGAACTGGATTTTCGATTGTGCCGCCGATATCAGCACCTGGAACCAAGTAGCTTGTTGCAATGCGCAAGCGTTTTGTATCTTTGTCACGCCACAATCCAACAGTTTTCTCATCCTTCGCCAAGGGCGGCAGGGCAATGCCTTGGACACCACTGACAACCGGCCCGTTGTGGTCAAACGTTAAAATTTGTTTGTCCTTGAGAACGAGAATGCGTTTATTATCTTGCTCCCAATACAGCGCGGACGGTTTTTCCTTGAATGTATGAACAATAGAAATGGCTTTCGTTTTGGCCGAAAACCATTTCCATGCCACACCTTCAGGCGTATTTTCAAAATAAGACAATGAAGCAGCATGCACCGTTGACAGATTTAATAAAGAAAGGCCCGTTAATACCGCAATTTTCAGAGTCACAAATTTCATTTTCTGGCCTATTATTGTCAGTAATCAAGGTGCCAATGCGCACCTGTGCTAGCATTACCTTCATCCAACACTCTTATTCCATTCTTTTCAAGGAGCTTTCGAATGTCAGCCTTATTTTTCTGAGGATTACTAATGTCACGTGCATGATCAGATAAATGACCAGAAACTTTATACCCAGATTTTTGAGCTTTACGAATAATCCCTTCAAACTTTTTAGTGACCTGTGCCTCAGAGGCATTTGGGTTGGCCTTAACCCATTTATCCATTTCGCGAATATGAGGGCGGTCTTTATATGTACCCATAAAGTCTTTGCGATCCGTCATCCTTCTTTGTGCCATCAATTCAGCTTGACGCTTTACAGTACGGCCTTGACCTGTAATTCGTAGTTTAGCATCAGGGTATTCCTTAGAGGCTTCTCCAATTACATCTTCAATATTTTTCTTAGGCACCTCAGGCTTGCGTGGCGGCAGTGGTGGTTGAGCTTGATTATTAGCCCTTGTATTTTGCGTCTCGATCCTTGCCGTGGCATCACTTTTCCAATCATTGTAAGACTGTTTTAGGTCTGGATTTTCAG
>JAESSV010000229.1 GCA_016763895.1 Magnetovibrio sp.
TGGGGTATCATGAAGAAAGCAGCGGTAGCTATTGTCCTGTTTACAGGGGCTTTCACGGCTGTCAAAAACGGTGTAGGTGCAGGCACATGGCCTTGGCTAAAGTAAGACGAATTCTGAGAGAAGTCCTTCGGGTTTTTAATTGGTCCTTCATGGCCTTCTTTATAGGTTACTTGGCTCTACAGATTATCCCGGTACAGGCGCTTTGGTTCAAGCCCGGACCTGTCCGGTTCTTGGACGTTGAGAGCGGGGCCTCCCCCGTCCTAGAATTCAGCCAAGTGATCAAGGTCAACGCGACCATGGACCGATCTGTCGTAGTTCGTACTTCATCTGGATTTGCCCGTGGCCAGATAGTTTGTGAAAGCCAAACACCATCCCGGACCTACAAAACCGCGAGCGGCCATCTGGTAAATAAAGATTTGGCGTGGTGGGCACCTTCTGACCAACGGTGCCGGGAACTTCCAGACGGGGCCTATTATGCCGACACATGCTGGCACCTTACCGATCCCTTGGGCGATCTTATACCATGGGTTCCACCCAATATCCTTGGTGGGTTCAGCCCTATAAAAAAGATATGCCGGACAAGCAACATATTCTACGTGGGTTATCGACCCCCTGAACAGAAAGTTATACAACAGGCACCGGCCCAAGCCCTCGTCCCACTTCTGGAACGGCTTCATATAATCGAACCCAAGTAGCCTTGACAAACGGCTTAAAGGGTTGCACAGTCTGGGCTTCAATTAAACGGAGAAAACCGCCATGGCTATTAAAGCCCTCGACCTTACCAAAACCAAAGTTGTTTCCTCGAAATATGACACCGAAAAGGACGAAACCAAAAAGACCAAGTTTAAGGTCGGGGTTCTGTCTTTCCGCGACGTTGGCCGTATTCGAGACTTGGTGACCTCCATAACTGTGAACGCCGCCCAAGAGGAAGACGGGACTGATGAAGTTCTGACAAATATAGAACGGTCCAAGATGCAATTCGAAGCCTGTCGCCGGGGTATCCGGGGTTGGGAAAATTTTATGGGACCAGACGACAAGCCGGTCAAATTCAAAACCCAGACACGGGAAGTTGACGGGGCATCCCGTGAGGTGGTTCCTGACGACCTTCTGAACATGATACCGCTGCAAGTGATTGTTGAATTGTCTGACATTGTTATGTCGGATAATGACATCACCGAGGAAGACGTAAAAAACTAACGCGGGCGGTATATGGGCGTCTGGTTTACCCAGACAGGCGGTGCGCCGATTGCACTCAAGTGCACAAAAAGCAATATGGCTGCACCGTCCCCGTCCACCAGCCCTACCCATATAGGAACGACCCACCTGTAGGCCTCTGCCCGTTTCAAGCGTTCAGGGATGATCCAGATATTGAGTATCACAGCTTTAACTTGCATCGGCATTGGTCTCAGGGCATATTACCCGACAAAGGCGCACTTGAGGATCAGGCTGCTAACTACTCTACGGTGATCCTTGCAACGGATACGGGCATTAGCGTTGGCCAAACTGCATTGGAAGAAATCGCGCATAGGAAGGCCGATTTACAAAACCGTAAGAAGTAGGGCTAACCATGGCGACCAATGATCTGATTTATATCATCAAGGCTCGTAACGAGAGCCGAGGCGCTGCCAAGGCGTTCACGAAGGATATGAAGGCTGCGGGTACATCCACCAAAAAGATCACAGCCGAAGCCAAGAAAGCCCGTGCCGAAACGCGGGGTCTTGGGGCCGAGGCCAAGAAAGCATCCGCCAACATCAAAGGCGCATCGGTCGCTTCTGCCGGGTTGGGCAAAGGCATGAAACTTGCCGCCGCATCTTTGGGCCTACTCGCTGCCGGGTTCCTGAGTTTGCAGGGGATTGGGGCCGCACTTGGAAACGCCAGAGAATTCAACGCAGCTATTGCCGAGACATCCACTCTGATTGAAGGGACGCCCGCAGAGATTGCCGAACTGACCGCCAGCGCAAAAGAACTGTCTGCCGTGTATGGGTCTTCATCCACCTCACAGGTCGAAGCGTTCTATCAGGCTATCTCAGCCGGTGTGGGTGACGTAACCGCCGCAACAGGGCTTCTTGACGTAGCCAACAAATTGGCGATTGGTGGCGTGACCGATGTTACCACAGCCGTAGACATTTTGACCACAGCCACGAACGCCTATGGGCCGGACGTGATCACAGCCGCCGAGGCATCGGATACTCTATTTGTCGCTATGAAAGCCGGTAAGACTACTATCGGGGAACTAGCCCGGTCGCTTGGGCAGGTCATTCCAATTGCCGTTGCATCCGGGGTCTCGTTTGAGGAACTTGCCGCAGCGACCGCCGCCCTCACAACGCAGGGTTTGAAGACATCCGTGGCGACTACCGGACTGAAAGCCATTTTGGTAGGTATCCTTAAACCCACTAAAGAAGCATCCGAAGAAGCCGCCCGTCTGGGATTGGATTTCAGCCTTGCAGCATTGGAAGCAAAAGGGTTCGCCGGGTTCATGAATGAACTGGCCATTGCCACAGGTGGCTCTGCTGGTAGCATTACACAGTTGTTCGGGTCTGTAGAGGCCGCTGCCGCCGTTCTATCCTTTACTGGTGGGGCTGGTGAGAAGTTTTCTGACACCATGGAAGACATGGGCGAAAAGGCCGGTCAGGCGCAGGAAGCGTTTGAGAAAATATCTGCACAATTCGACCAACGTTTGAAGGTTGCCATCCAACAACTTATTGAGATTGGGACACGTCTTGGGGGCGTCCTTCTATCGGTCCTTGTCCCGGTTATGGAAACTTTGTCATTCGTCACGAGATTGCTCACTGAGAACTCGGACGCCTTGATTATTGCATTTAGCATTCTAGCCGCCGCCCGTGTCCCGGCCCTTATTGCCCAAATGCAACTTCTGTCTGTCAGCATGAAATTTGCAGCCTTCCAATTTGCTGCTGGGGCTATTGCAGCCCGTGCCCTTACCCTTGCCATGAACGCCATCCCATTCGTTGCAGTTGTCACTCTTGTAACCGCCGCATTCCGGGGCCTATCCCGCGCAAGTGACGCGGCAAAGGGTTTTGCTGAGAGCATGAAGGGTGTGGCTTCCGCGCAGGCTCTTGTGAACTCGGCCCTGAAAGAATTCAATATTGAACGGGGGGCCAAAACGCTTGACACCCTAAAGCAGGCAACCCAACTCAGTATTTCCCAGATTGAAGATGCAATCAA
>JAESSV010000230.1 GCA_016763895.1 Magnetovibrio sp.
CAGCACATTCTTCAATTTTTAAATTCCGGGTTTGAAGGTGCGGAGCAACCCGGCGTATCCGCTCAAGGCGTGTTCGGGTTTTCTCTAACATGGCGTAATTATTTAGGGCGGTGGCTAATGCCTCAGAGGCTTGAGCAACAGTTTGGTTAACAGACTTCCACTCTGTTGTTTTCGCGGTTGCTTCTCTGAGTTTCTTTTTAGCTTCGTTGAAGGCATCATGAACCTGATAAAATTCGTGACTTCTGGATCTACCTTTGATCCATAAAGAAGCGGCTTCTTCTTCCAAACGGTCAAGGAAGTCGCCAAAAATACCTACACCAGCGGACGCCTCGAATAGCATTCGGCCAACATCATCCCCCGATTTCATCAGGTTTTCCCCACCGACCTTTAGCCCCGCATGGTCAAGGCAAAATTCACGTAAAAAAGATAGGCGATCTGCGTTACCCGTGAATGGGGCTAAGGCATCATCGGGCAATTCAGTACCGTCAGGAGAGCGAAGTGGCTGCTTATTTCGTCTTAATCGGTGATATTCTAACTGATTTGTTTCGGTTTCAAGTATGCCGCCAAGGCACAAATCCTTTTTATCATGGATGAAATCAAACCGAGTGCGGGGGTCAATGCCAAACAATAGATCTGTTATGGCGTGGCGCGTTGTTGATTTGCCAGCTTCATTTGCACCGACGATCAAATGGAAATCAGGTTTCTCAGCATCAACCGGTTTGGGGAAAGCAATAGGTTCTTCCGTAAATTTTCCGTAACGGATAAGGTCAAGGTGGCGAATGCGCATAATTATTTTGCTCCCTCACCACTCGACATATGAGCAATAAGTCCTTGAGACACTGAGTCGAGCTGGTCTTTTATATCTCCGGCCTGAATTGACTGGAGTTCGGGTGTAATATCAATCAAGTCCAAGGGGACTTTGTTGACGAGTTCCATTAATTCCCCAATAATCGTTTGTTGCAGGTCTTCATCATTTCCAGCTTTATCTAAGTATGCCTGTAAGTCGGCAATGGCGTCTGAGCGGGCTTCAATGCTTGCTTTATCCAGAGTTGGAGTTGTGGCGAGTTTGACCTTTTCGATCCAAAGCTTGTCTTCGCTCAGGGCAATTGCTGTGGCAAGGATTTCCTGTCGCAACTGACGTTCCAAACCGAACAGTTCACCATGGGCACGGGTGCTGCCAGAGATTGTGACGCGGACCGCCAATGGCAGTCCATCGAAATCGTCCTGAATTAACGATTGAAGTTGATGCCGGGTCAGTTGAACAACATCGTCGAAAGATTGGGCGGCTTCAACATTGACGTCTAGGTGGTGCCAACGGATTGTATCAACAAACAAACGTTCAATGGATGGCTTGTCGTTTTCGACTGTAACCAACAAGGCTCCCCGTGGGCCTGTCTCACGAATATGGCGTCCTTGAATATTTCCGGGAAATGCAATTAGAGGGGACGTTTTCAACACTTTGTACTCGTGAACATGGCCCAAAGCCCAGTAATCATATTCCTTGTCCACAAGGTCAGATATAGCACAGGGTGCATAAGAGGCATGTGCCGCATGGCCCTCTACAGCCGTGTGCAGGATGCCGATGTTAAAACAATTTGGTATGGCGGCAGGATAATTGATCGCTAGGTTTTCTTCAGTTTTGGCATTTCGGAAACTTTGACCATGCAAAGCGACGTCGATATCCACAATTTGATGTGTTTCAGCATTGCGAGATGTAAACACGGTAACGTTATCGAGAGGTGATAGTTGTTTGGTGAGCTTGCTTTGGGCATCATGGTTGCCATTGACGATGAAAACCGGAATGTTTTCCCGGTTTAAGCGTCCCATCTCTTGAGTGAAGAATAATCCAGTATTAAAGTCAGGCCAATTTCCATCGTAAAGATCCCCAGCAATCACCATGAAATTGACTTGCTCGCGGATGGCTTCATCGACCAGATTGCGAAATGCAGCTCTTGGCGCATCTCGTAATAACTCAAGTGGAGCACCTTCATAAGCCGATAGTCCCACCAGTGGGCTATCGAGATGAATGTCTGCGGCATGAATAAACGTAAAATTGACCATTAAGCACCTCTTGATCGTTTTTAGCATACAGGAAAGAGAGACCCAAGGAATAACACGTAATAGAACTTGTTAATGGTGGGTAATTCCACTCACAAGTCATTGCGCAAGGTGTGGGCGTGATCAATACCCCGTTGTGATTTGGTGCATTATATTCCAACTTCAGCCAAAGAAGTCACCACATCAAAATTGGCGCCAATCGTTTCAAAGTGTCGTTTGCCACATTTTATTTTTTGATTTTCTTTGGTGCGCAGCTCGTCAGAATCCAAGGTGCTTTTGGTTTCACGGACGAAGTATAATTTTTCATCCCGTTCGGTCATAAACGCCCAGTCGGGGTTGTAGTTGCCGATGGGGGTTTCAATTTTGAACCAACTGGGAAGTTTTACGAACAGCTTAACGTGTTCATTATTGTCTAAGTCCTTGGCGAATTGTTTTTCCACCTCTGAATCACATTCAATATCACTGTACAGAGCTTTTTGGGTGTGGCGAACTTCGTACAGGCGGTTAAGATAATGACCTAAATCCTTCTCAGCATCATCATCTATGCGCGTCATATCCCATTCATCACCGATAATCTGTTCGTACTGAATGCCATCGATCATGATGTCATGGAGAGCCTTGTGGATACACGCCGCGACACTGGCCATAAAGGCTTGGGGGTTGATCTTGAATTCAGAAAAACGTCTACAGGATTTAAGGATATCAATCAAAGTCGTGCGCGTCAGTTCGGTTTCTTTTTGTAGGTACGTTAAAATATCGGGCAGAACGTGTATGTGCCCAACGTTTTGTGATTTGTGGGCAAGAATCCGGTCTGAGCCTACACCTGCATCCTGAATGTCTATGCCTGCCGTGGTAATGGTGAGCGTGGTTGCTTGAATTTTCGGCATGTCCTGAATACGCGCAATGACTTTCGTCATAAGCAGTTGTGTGTCATAGGCCACACGGTAACGGGTCCGTTGTTTAATGGTGTTCCAAAGCTCTGCAAACTCGGGGCTTAAGCGAACGTTTTTATGATAAGTAACGGCCTTGCGGTCCTTGGAATTGACCACCCGGTTGCTGAAGAGTTTAGACTGAATAACATCAACAATTTGGGGGCGAAGGCCTGAAAAGGATTCCAAAACCTTCAACTCGAAATGAGGATTTTTGGGATCAAATGTTTCAAGGATTTGACCTTTGTCATCCAAATATCCACCCGTGATCAGGTTGTCCCATATTTGTCCAGATGCATCTTGACCAATGGGTGTTTCATCATCTGGCTTGGTAATTTTGGCAAAGTCGATTTTGTTGATCCTGCCAAAGTGTATATTGAAATCTTCTTCGAATTCAGATTGAAGGGTACGGGCAAAGTCGGCATAGGCGACATTGGCGATAATGGTCAGGCGATTGATGTGTTCATCGCGAACACGTTCACCAGCCGTATTAACGGGCAAACGCAAGCCGCGACCAATTTCTTGGCGCTTTTTTTCCACCGAATGGGTTTCGTTCAATGTACAGATTTGAAACACATTTGGGTTATCCCAACCTTCACGCAAGGCCGAGTGGGAAAAGATAAACCGCAACGCAACATCAGGGTCTAACAAGCGTTCTTTGTCCCGCATAATCAAAGCATAGGTATCATCATCCAGTTTGGTATTGCCGCGCGTATCTTTGGCGACACCTTTTTTATCACGCGAGAAATATCCATCATGAACCGAAGCAATGTTCGTTATGCCCACATCCTTGAATATAGGCTTGGCGGTAAGCTCGGCGTAGGCTTCTTCAAACCACTGCCCAAATTTGCCCAGACTGGTGGTGCCATCTTCGTTATAAATGCGATAGTTCGCCACGCGATCAATGAAAAACAGGGATAGAACCTTGATACCTTGATCCTTAAACTGTCGTTCTTTTTTTAAGTGTTGTTCTACGGTCTCAAACACTTGGGCTTTCATGATGTCATCGGTAAGGCCACCTGAATCCTGACCCAATTGTAAAAAATGCCCTTGGTTAAATTCTATATATTCAGCGTCCGGTGTGCAGTCGATGGTTTGCACAATAAAACCATCGTCATAATGAGCAAGACCGCCTGATTTATCGAACAAGTTATCGTTTTGCTTAACCCATAACTTTGTCGGCTTTGGCCCATTGGGGGACGCTTTGTGAATTTCCAATTGGGCCTTGATGCCGTTTCTATTATCGACCTTTAACAGTTTGATATAAGCCCGATTGAAATCGCCATCTGAAAGCACAGACGATACTTCGATCCGTTTAACCAATTCCAAATCATAGGCCTTCACCGGATCAAGCTTATACAACAAGTTATAGGCATTTCGGTGCGTGGCACTGTAACGTAATGTCGCGACGGGATTGAGCCGCGCAATGGCTTTTTTAGCCTTATCCGTATTGTCGATACTTTGCGGTTCATCAATAATTACAAACGGGTTTGTCGCCTGGATAAATTCAATGGGTTTATGACCAGACATTCCATCAATTTCACGGTTGATAATATTGGCCTTGGAGGCTTTTGCGCCGTCTTCCACATCCTTTTGAAAGGCCTGAATGTTGATGATCATGATTTGCAACTGATGAGCACCCGCAAATTCGCGAACCTTACTGAGATCCTTTGAATTATAAACAAAGGCATTAAACGGTGTTTTGTCATAAAGGGCCGAAAAATGCTCGCGCGTCATCTCGATACTTTTCAACACCCCTTCGCGCACGGCAACGGATGGTACAACGATGATGAACTTCTTAAATCCATAATTTTTGTTCAGCTCGAAAATGGTGCGCAGGTAAACATAAGTTTTACCCGTTCCCGTTTCCATTTCGACCGAGAACTCATTTCCATCCTTTAAGGCAAGCCATCTCAGGGGGCGACCAACATGATCTTCACATGTAAAATCCTTCGTGACGGCCTCAGATTTAGGAATATCGTTGCGTTCCTGGATATCATGGACGTTGGCAAGGATGTCTTCGTCTTGGACGACCAGATTATTGCCAACCCCAAATTCAGACTGAACAAAACCCGGACCAGTCCCGCCACCGCCGACCTCAAAATGAGCCTGAACGGGCGGTTGTCCATCAAACACATCAACCACCGCAGAAATGGCGTCGAGCTGGTATTGCAGGGAGGGATCAAATTTTAGCTTCACTTTTTATCCTGCTTCTTTTTGGATGTGATTTTATCTGAAATTTCTTTTGCCGTGGATTCCAAAACCTTGGCAGATGCCGCCAAACCATCGGCTTCCTTTAAGGCCCGGCGTTGTGCTCCATAGGCTTCATATTCGGCTTCCACATGGTGCATGGCGGCCTGGTGGCTGATTTTTCCGGCATTGGGCAGGACGTCGCGTTCGTTAAAGGATAAAAACCCATCCAGCTTTATTCCCCAATCCTTCATCAAAATTTGTTGGCGACGTTCGGATTGATCTTCCGCATAGTCCAACCACATGCTGACGATGCGGTTAAGCTCTGATATTTCGGTTTCTTTCAGATAGTTTTTGGCAACACCTATATCGGCCTTGCGGACGTCTTGGCCTTTGAAACTGGTTAAACCCATAGACGGCAACCGATGGTCGGCGCGGGTTCTAAGAAGCCCGGCGGCCGTTTTCCCGGTCACGGCAAAGTGCAGTTTATTCTGCATGGTTTTGAAGAATGTCGCCGTGTCGTCGCCATCGGGCCGATAATCCGCCGCCAGAGCAAATATTTCACGCACCCGCAAATACAATCGTGCCTCACTGGCGCGAATATCGCGAATACGTTCAATAAGTTCTTCAAAATAATCAGGAACCTCAGACAATGCGCCGGGCGGATTTTTCAGCCGTACATCGTCCATGGTAAAGCCCTTGACGAGGTACTCTTGCAACCGTTCCGTCGCCCACCGCCGAAACTGTACGCCTCGCTTGGATCGCACCCGATAGCCAACGGACAAAATGGCTTCCAGACTGTAATGATCAATGTTTCGGGCAACTTCGCGTGAACCTTCTTGTCGAACTATCCGGAATTTCCGGATAGTTGCCTCCGGGGCCAATTCATCATCTGCGTAAATATTACCCAAATGCTCATTCGCCGTCTTGACCGAAATCCCATAAAGCTCCGCGATCAAAACCTGAGAAAGCCACAAATTCTCATCCACAAACCGACAGTCCACCCGCGCATGACCGTCTTCTGTTTCATATAACAGAAGCTCACCAACAGGGCTTTGGTCATGTTCAGCCATTAATTTGCGCTCTTTATCCAGGGAATTTACCCAAATAGTAATTAAACCAATATGTCAGTTCTTCTTCAGTCATAAGGTCAAAAACATCCTCGTCATACTCAATTTCCACTCTGTTCTCCACATATTCAGCAAGTGCTAAAAGGTAAGCGTAAAGCACATGTGGTTTGTCGTGTTTGAAGCAAAAAGCAGCCTTCCAGATACAGTAATTTTTGACCCCATCAATGGAGCTTTTATGACTGGTAAAAGCTTCCTCAATGAATGCCTTGAGCTGATCTTTTTCGTCTTGTGTAACGGGGCTACTAAGCCCAAACGATTTGAGTCTCTTTAAAAACATTGGAATCCTATTAATTCTTGAGTAGATGATTGCTGTCTTCATTTTTTGTCGTCTGAACCGCTACCTGATTTGCTCTTGTCGCTTGTGTCTCCGGAACCACCTTGTCTTGTTCTAAGATCACCTGCACCGTCAACGCCGCCCTTTACGTATTTGATTTTGAGCTTGGACAAGCCGCCAACACCGGGTTTAGCGGGAGATTGGTCTTTCTTATCAACAGCCATGGTCGTTACTCCTTATTTATTGTGTCCTGACGCTTCTTTAGAACTATTTTTTGAAGGTCTTGTTCCACCAGCGCCATCAACCCCTTTTTTTAGGGATTCGGCGAGGGGTTTAGCGGGAGGTTGGTCTTTCTTATCAACAGCCATAATGACTACTCCTTATCTTTATTTTTGAGGTTATCGTTTCCGTTAGTCGTATTTTTGTTGGTGGTTCCTGAGCTGCCCTCGTTTTTTTTCTTAGAAGTCCTTTGTTGCCCAACACGCAAGTCTCCGGCCCCATCAACGGCCTCCATAAGATCAACGGCTTTATCAAGAATCTCTTTAGCAATGGACTTATCTTGAGTTTTTGATTTATCAGTCATTATCCACCTCCTGCACTTGCGAAAATGGGAAGCTCTTTGATGGCTAAGATGATGGTGAGGAAAGCGCCAAAGAGGAATAATCCGAATGCAATTTTTGTCAGTGAACCTATTGCCTTACCGAGCATTTTAACATCAGCATTTTTAATAAGTGCCAGTAGGTAGTCGGCATTTTTCTTATAAATAACGAGAATAAGAAACATCGCCAAAAAATAACAAATTGCAGCGCCAATCCACAAGGTAATGGAGAATTTATTTGTTAAGTCATCATTTAGAGTCATAAGCAAACCAATGCCCAAGCCGGAAAGGGTTAAAACCTGTTTATCCCCTTCCATACGATTTTGATACCATTTATCAACTGTGGTCTGGTACCAGAGTATTTCTTTTTGTTGGCTTTCTTCTTCTTGCGTCAGCATTGCCTTGCTCCTTTGCCGTATAAAACGTAATTTAAGTTTTTTTCGACTTTGTGAAGGTGAGAATTTGAGCTTCAATTATGGCCTCCGATAAATACTGACGAGAGTTTATTGAAAATCGTGGGGCCGCAAACTTTATAAAACTCATCCATATTTCCCATGTTCATCCCCCCCTAAACAGTCTTAAATACAATCTGGGTTTCTTTGGATCTCGCTCGGCATTTAAAGGCTTGGACGGTGTTGGTTTTTAGCTGATCGTTGTTTTGGAAACCTTCGTCCAAACAGATGACTTCCAAGGGGTCGGATGCGGCCATGGTGTCGATGAGTTCGGTGGTGATTTCTTTTTCCAGACAGATCAGCAAGGCCCCGTCTTCGATGGAATAGACTTCCTTGCCCGCCATGGTGACGACATCGATGGGTGTTTCCAAGGGGAAGCCTGATTTCAAAAGCAATTCATACAACACGTCACATTCGCGCGCCTGACCGACAAAGTGCAAGGCGTGTTGATCTAAAAACTCACCCTCGTCGTCGGCATCGTCCACGGTGACGTTCCTCGGCAAAATGGTCGAACGGTCCAACTTGAACACCTTAAAGCCAACATCAACGTCCTTGCCGCCACCCAAGTCCAACTCGCCTTCACCCTCGGCCTTAATCTTGGCCCCGGCCCGGCGCATGCGTTCCTTGCCGATGTCGGCAATGGTGGCGTATCCCGCCTTGAAAGCTTCAGACTTTTCTTCGCACGGCTCGGGGAGTTGCACGGCAATAAAACGACGGTTTCCGCCGTCTTCTGCATTGAGCGCCATGACCGCGTGAGCCGTGGGGCCGGAGCCGGAGAAGAAGTCTAAGATAAGGTCGTCTTCTTGAGTAGCAATGTGAAGAATACGTTTTAAAAGGCGTGTTGGCTTTGGGTTGTCAAAAATATCCCCAGCTCCCAATAGTTCCTTTACTTCCTTCGTACCCTCTTGATTATGTCCAACTTCTGTATTGGGCCACCATGTCCATGCGTTCACGCCAGTTGATTCGGAAAGATAGTTTTTAAGTCTTGGACGTGAATCACCGTTGTTTCCAAACCAAATTTTTCCATCATCGACAAGGCCTTTGAAAGTACGTTCTGCAAGAGCCCAGCATCTTCCTTCAGGTGGAGAGTATGTTTTCCCTGAAGGTGTAGTGATCTCGTAGAATTGGCTTGTTGTTGCATGACCAGTTTGACCGGTTATGTCAGCTGAAGCCCAAGGACCATTTGGGTCATTATCTTGGTTCCTATAATCGGCTCGTCGGTCGTCCGACAATGGAAGTTTGTTGAAGGTCTCTTTTGCGGCCTCTATATTTTTTGCATACATAAAAATATGATCATGCGCTGGCCCCAGATTCAATCGGCCATCTGGTGAGGTTCGCTTTTGCCACATGATATTGGCAACAAAATTCTCCCCGCCAAACACCAAGTCACAAAGTTCGCGCAGGTGGGCGGCTTCGTTGTCGTCTATGGAGATGAAAATCACGCCATCGTCTTTGAGCAGGGTGCGGGCCAGATACAGTCTGGGGTA